>JAAYKM010000001.1 GCA_012522415.1 Deltaproteobacteria bacterium
CCATGGTGATCGGCACGGTCATCGGCATCGTCTCCGGATACAGCGGGAAAGTCATCGATAACGTTCTGATGCGTATTACAGACTTTTTCCTGGTGATCCCCTGGCTGCCGCTGATGATGGTCCTGGCGGCCATTCTGGGCACCAGCATCTGGAATATCATCGTAGTGATCGGTGTCACCAGCTGGGCGGGCACCGCCCGGGTCGTTCGCTCCCAAACCCTGTCGGTCCGGGAGAACCAGTTCGTGGAACGGACGGTTTCCATCGGTGCCGGCAGCGGGCACATCATGCTGCATCACATCCTGCCCAATGTATTTCCTTTGGTCTTTGCCAACACGATCCTGATCGCTGCGGCGGCGATCACCTCGGAGACGACCCTGAGCTTTCTGGGTCTGGGGGATCCGGCCCACGCCAGCTGGGGGATGATGCTGCATTACGCCTTCGAAACCGGAGCCACCAGCACCGGCGCCTGGTGGTATTTTCTTCCGCCGGGGCTCTGCGTGGTCGCGGTGGTCCTGGCTTTTACGCTGATGGGGTATGCCTTTGATGAGATCCTGAACCCCAAACTGAAGGAGCGGTAAGGATTTGAAACTGTTAGAAGTCAACAATTTAAAGACGTACTTCAAAACCTCCAAGGGCATGCTCAAGGCCGTGGACGACGTGAGCTTCGATCTGGAACACGGAGAAGCTTTGGGACTGGTGGGAGAATCGGGCTGCGGTAAAACCACGAGTGCTCTGTCCATCGCCCGCCTGCTGCCCAAGGAAGGGCGGATCGTAGGCGGACAGATCCTGCTGGACGGCCGGGATGTGATCCCCGCGCCGGAGAGCGAGCTGCGCCGGCGGCGCTGGACGGACGTATCCATCATCTTTCAGGGCGCCATGAACGCGCTGAATCCGGTCATGACCGTGGGCAAACAGATCTCGGAAGCCATCGTGCTCCACGAAAAAGCTTCCGAAGCCGATGCCCTGCGCAAGACAAAGGACCTCCTGGAGCTGGTGGAGATCCCGTCGGACCGCTATAAGCATTATCCGCACGAGTTTTCCGGCGGAATGAAGCAGCGGGCCATGATCGCCATGGCGCTGGCCTGCGATCCGAAGCTGATCATCGGAGACGAACCCACGACCGCACTGGATGTCATGATCCAGGCCCAGATCCTCAACCTGCTGGAACGGCTTCGCAGAGAGCTGTCCATGGGTATGATCCTCATTACCCACGATCTGGCTATCCTGGGCGAGACCTGCGACAAGATCGCGGTGATGTATGCGGGGAAAATCGTAGAGACGGGCAGCGTCAAGGATATCTTCGAAGATGCCCGGCATCCCTACACCAAGCGTTTGATCGGCTGTTTTCCCAATGTAAAGGGCCCGACGGCGGTTCCCGACGGTATCGAGGGCTTTCCGCCGAATCTGCTGGATCCGCCGGGTGGCTGCGCATTTCATCCCCGATGCGAATTTGCCTGGGATCTCTGCCAAGTTCAGACACCCGAATTCGTCAATGTGGGAGGGAAGCATATGGTCGGCTGTCATCTCAAGAAGGCCAGACAATGAAGGATGCCCGGGAAGCATTGGTGCGCATCGACGGATTGAAGGTCCATTTCGAAATCAAGGAAGGATTTCTCGGCGGGCTCTTGTCCAAAGAGAAAAAAGTCGTCCGGGCGGTGGACGGGGTCACTTTGTCCATCGACCGGGGTGAAATTCTGTCGTTGGTGGGCGAGAGCGGAAGCGGAAAGACCACCGTCGGCAAAGCGATCCTCCAGCTGGTCCCGCCTACGGAGGGCGCGGTGGTCTTCGACGGAGCCCCGGTCCCCCCGGACCGGGAAGGGCTCAAAGCGTTCCGACAGAAGGCTCAGATGGTCTTTCAGGATCCGTATCAGGCATTGAACCCCCGGCACTATATCATTGATATCGTGGCGGAGCCTTTGGACGTGGCCGGTTTGGTCAAAACATCGGAGGAGCGGGAACAGCGGGTCCGGGGCGCTTTGGAGCAGGCCGGACTGACGCCGGCGGACGATTACTTTTACCGCTATCCCTACGAGCTGTCCGGCGGCCAGCGGCAGCGGGTGGTCATTGCCGGCGCGCTGATTCTCGGTCCTCGGTTCATCGTGGCCGACGAGCCGGTGTCCATGCTGGATGCGTCCATTCGCACCGGGATCCTGAAACTGATGATCCATCTCCGGGACACAAAGGGGATCGCTTATCTGTTCATCACCCACGACCTGTCCTTGGCCTGGCTGATTTCGGACAGGATCGCCATCATGTACCTGGGGCGGATCATGGAAATCGGCACTGCCGATGAAATCATCAAGGCGGGACTGCATCCCTATACGCAAGCCCTGATGGCCATCATGCCCGTGCCGGGGCAGACCCGGGAAGGGGAACGGCCGGTCCTGGAAGGAGAGACGCCCAATGCGGCCGTCGAGATCCTGGGTTGTAAATTTTCCAGCCGGTGCCCCCGGGCAACGGAACGCTGCAGGCTGGAGCAGCCGGAATTGATGGAAGTGGCTCCGGGGCATTCGGTAGCGTGCTTCCCGGTCCAGGAAGCGATCGGGTCTATCTGACTGCGAGCATGGTGTTTTGGGGCTGATGAATGCAACGAAATGCCCACCTGTGAGGGAGGGCATTCTTTTGTATTTGTGAATTAGTCCTTACAAATGGGTAAAATATTGTAAAACACCTTCAAAAAATGATATAGTGAACTGAAACATATAAAACGCATAGAGAGTGGAGATTAAGGATGGCAAAAAAGGCAAAAATGCAGGAGCAGTCGCTGGAATCAATCATGTGGAATTGCCGCAACGCCCTGCGTGGCACTGTCGGGGGCAACGAAACGAACCGGGATGTGGTCATGGGGCTGGTGTTTCTGAAATTCGCCGGTGACAAATTTGAAAAGCGCAGAGCTGAAATACTCAAAGAATATGGCGATGTGCCTGCTTTTCTGGACAAGACATCCTTTTATCTTTCCAAGAACGTTTTTTATTTAAGTGAAACTTCGCGTTGGTCTTATATCGTCAAGAATGCCAGCGCGAATCATATCGCGGTCATTCTGGATACTGCCATGAGGGATATCGAAGACGGAAACCCGACCCTTCAGGGAGCCTTGCCGCAAAACCGGTATACTACCTTAAGCTCAATTCGCCCGGAGCAGCTTAAATCGTTGATTGACGAGGTCAATAAAATCGATGAGAAGCGGTTTCACGACAAAGACCTGATCGGACGTGTGTACGAATACTTTCTGCAGGTGTTCGCCATCGACTCCGGGACAGGCAACGAAAAAGGAGAATTCTATACCCCTGCAAGCATTGTCAAACTGATCGCCGAGCTGATCGAGCCCTATGCCGGGGTTGTATATGATATAATCACTACGAAAATGATACAATTTAATTACCCTATTTTGAAGGCTTCCTAAGGGGGTGAAGGTTCAAAAAAGGGGGTTTAGCTTTTGACCGGGATTGCCGGTTATTTTTATATAGGCCGGATTAGTTAATGGTAGTATTGATATGGTTGGTATGCAATTCAATTAAGAAAAGAGGAGTTGTATGAATCAGATCACAGAAGTGACCCGAAGAGATATAATTGACATTCTGGTTAATGGGTTTACCCATACAGTGTTTGTGGATAAACCGCATCCAGATTTTTTCAATTATATAGAATCCGAAGATTATGATGTAAAAATAGATTATTGGGGTAGGCTTGATGAAATAACTTTTTTGAAGAGACTCTATCCGCTCAATCAATTACCTTCATTCGACAGCCGTTTCAAAGATGCAGAAGGTGATATATGGCAACATACAGTTAACAATGATGATTATGGATTGGGTTGGGTTTTTGATGATGACAGATTTCATTTATCATCAGGCAATGACGATAAATATCTTTTAGATTTCCTTTGTGAAATACTCCATCCGGCTGTTCGGGACGATAAGAAAAATTGGAGGGCTTTACTTGAGATATTAAACGAGTTGCTGCAACCAGATGGATATAGTATTAATCCGGTGGCGAATATATCTGGTCGAGATATATACGGCTGGAAAAATCTCAGGATTGGAGAAAAAGTTGTAACCGGACAAATAGATAATATTAAGAATGCATTTAACAGCGACTATGTTACTGTACAAGTTGATTTAATGTATAGCTTGATTCACATAGCCCCAAATTCCGCTATTGGCAAGGCCAAAGAGCTAATCGAAATATGCTGCAAAACTATTTTAGACGAACAGAACATACAATATGATTCAGGCTTGGATTTAATCCAACTAATGAAGGTAGCTTGTGAAAGCATTGGGTTGAGTCCTAAAAAATTAAAAGACGGGGTTACGGGTCAAAGCATTGCCGCTCGTATTTTGGGAAATCTAGGGAATATAGCACAAGGGATGGCTGAGTTAAGAAATTTGTATGGCGATGGTCATGGTAAAAATAAAAGCTTTCAGCCTCTTCCACCACGATATGCGCACTTGGCAGTAGGTTCATCTGTAGCGGCTGTTCATTTTATGTGGGATACATATCAAGAACGCATAGGAATCAGTGAGGTGTGAAAATGTCTAAGTTTCAATATTACTCAACTAAACAACTTGTAAAATTCTTTTTGGAACAAGGGAAAGAGGGCGAATGCTGGGACTTCAAGCAGGAGTGGCATGATGATATGTCCAACTTGATTAAAGACATTATTTGCTTAGCTAATACTGTGCATGATGAAAATTGCTATATAATCTTTGGTGTCTCAG
>JAAYKM010000002.1 GCA_012522415.1 Deltaproteobacteria bacterium
CCCCCGACCTTTTCCCCCCTGACCCCGACACCGGGCCCCGCGCTTTTCCCAGGGAAATCACGTTGGGGATTCCTCGTTCAGAAAGGCCGAGGGGGAGACAGACCCGGCGCAAGGGCGGGTAAACCGGAAGGGACGGGAAAGGGTCGTCATGACGACGGAGGAGGCAGGAAGGGGCGGCCCCTCCAGGGGGAGGGGCTTTTATCCCCGGGAGCGGGAAAGGGAAAGGCTACTTCAGAAAATTGAGAATCGAGTTTTGCCCCAGTCCGCCCGCCAGGGCGTAGGTGGACTTCAGGGCGATTTCCTTCATGGACAGGAGCATGCCCAGGGCCGTCACGTCGGCGTTTTCCGCGTTGGCGACGATGTCCGTCACCTGCTTGTCCAGACGGCTCAGGCTGTTCTCGGCCATTTCCAGGCGGAGCTGCTTCGTGGAGCACAAGGAGGCGGCAAGCTCGATCCGCTCGCGGGCCGCGGCGACATTCGCCCGCTGCGCCTCCACCTCCGCCGCGTCATACCCCTCCATCGCCGTGATGAGGGCCGTCAGGGTCTCGAACAGACCGGCGAAAGCCTCCGAACCGGGCGTGCTGTAGGCCGCCAGATTGCCCGCCCCGATCGGGAGGGACAGGGACTGGTCATCGCCTTTGTAGTACCCCTCGGCGTAGGCCTTGACGTAAAAGACGTCATTCTCCCCGACGTCCCCGGCGTCGAAGGTCAGGGTCAGGTCGTCGGGCAGCAGGATGGTGTCCCCCCCGCTCCAGGCGTCGGAGGGGGCGCCCCAGGTTTTCCCGCCGTCCTGGGAGATCCGGTAGGAGGCCGTACCGACGGTTCCGCCCTCCGTCATCCGGACCACGTAGGTTTTGTTGGAGGCGCCCATGTAAACGCCGTCCGGGACGAGGGTGCCCGTGTAGGCGTTCCTGGCTCCCATGCCGCTTTCCACGCCGGCTTCGTGGGGGGCGGCGGAAAACGGCTCCGTACCGACCAGGGAACCGGCGAAGAGATGGTTCCCGTTCAGTTGCGAATTGGCCAGGGACAGGATCTGATCGCGCGTGTCCCGCACCTGCCCGGCATAAATCTGCTGGGTCGCCATGTCCTCCATGTCGTAATGGTCCACGGCGGAGCCGATAATCGACAGCAGATCGAGGATGCCGCTCAGGGCCGTGTCCGTCATCCTGATCCAGGCGGTCCCCTGCTCGATATTGCCCCGGTACTGGTCAAGGGACGCCAGGGTCTGGCGACCGTTGAGGACCTTCATCATGCCCGTCGGGTCGTCGGAGGGGCGGTTGATTTTTTTCTGGGACGCCAGCTTCTCCAGGAGGGCGTTGTAGCCTTCCTGGAGGCTGTTCATGTTTTTAATCGTCGAGTAATACCTCATGTTATCGGATACACGCATGATTTCTTTTCCCCCCCTCAAGCCGTTTGTCCGCCGGTTCGCGGCGGCGCCCTTACCGGATGATGCCCATGAGGGTCTGGAGCATTTCATCCACCACCGAACAGAGCTTCCCCGCGGCGTTGTACCCCAACTGATACTGGATCAGCCGGATCATCTCCTCATCGACGGATACGCCCGATACGGATTCGCGCATGTTCGTCAGGCGTTCCATGACGTTGTTCTGGTGCGTTACGGACCAGTTGACGTCGGACACATCCTGCCCGACCCGGCCGACGATGGACGTGTAGTACTCGCCGAACGTTGCCATGCCGCCGCTCAAAACGCCCTTTTCACCCAGCCCCGCCAGGGCCAGGGCATTCTCCCCGTCACCCATGACGGTGGCGGAGGCGGCCATCCGGTTGACATCACCGGAAACCTCGGCGCTGACCTGCATGTAAGCCGCCTGGGTCACGGGCGTGAAGAAATCGATCCCCGTGTTCCGATACCGGTCGAAACCGGCCCGATGGATCGTGTTGACCTCGTTCACGATCCCCGCCGCCAGCGCATCCAGTTCGGCGAGGTACCGGGGAATGTCCCGATCCCTTACCTCGATCAGGGCCCCGAGCTTCCCCTTCGTCGCGGCCCCCGTAACGGGTTCATCGGTCTTGTCGGTGAAGACGATATCGGACAGGGTCGGATCCTGCCCGCTCGGAGCGAGGGCGAGGCTTTTCGTCATGACCCCGTCAACGAGGAGACTGCCGTCGGACAGGAACACCTTCACACTGCCGTCACCGGATTCGACTATGCTGATATCGACGAGACCGGCGAGGGATTTCAGCAGTTCCGTCCGGTTGTCCAGCATGAGGTTCGCGTCGCCCTCCACGCCCCCCGCCTCGACCACCCGCCTGTTCAAGTCGCCGATGGCGGACACGATGGAGTTGATTTTCGTCACCGTCGAGGAAATTTCCTGCTCCGCGTTCCCGATCAGCGTTTTCAGGCCGGAACTCATATTCCGGAACATGGCGGCCAGGCTCTGGGCCGTACTCAGGAGGGCGGCCCGCTGAACCTGCCCGTCGGGGTTCGCCGACAGGTCCTGCCAGTCCCCCCAGAAACGGTTGAGCAGGTCGGCAAGACCCCCGCTTCCACTTTCATCGAAAATCGTTTCGACGTTGGCTAAAAAGCTCGCCCGGGTTTCATGGTAGCCGACGAGCTGATGCTGTCCGATGATCTGGGCTTCCAGATACCCGTCGTAGATCCTCTCGACCCCGGTCACATCGACGCCTATCTGGAAAACCTGGCCCCGGACGTCGATCGTCCCCAGGGACTGAAAGACGGCCCGCTGCCTCGCGTAGCCCGGCGTATTGACGTTGGCGATGTTCGAACCCGTCACGTCGATGGCGAGCTGGTGGCTCAGAAGGGCGTCCTTGGCCGTGTTGAGCAGTCCGCTGATCGCCATGGCCTCTCACCCCTCCCTCTGAATGAGGGTCCCCTGCATGGGACCCGTCCTGATCCGTCCCGTCTCCTCGTAGCCGCCCCCGGGAACGACCATGCTCTGAAGCAGGCGAAGCGACCCCCGGACATCCTCCAGGGCGGCCTGGATCAGCTCGTTGTTCCGGCGGTTGAGGGTCTGGGCCGTGTGGACGACGCCGGTCAACGCCTCCTGACGGCTCCGCAATCGACGGGCCGTGTCCTCGTCGTCGGCCCGGTCCGCAAGGTCGGACAGGGAAAGCCTCTGCTCCGCCTGATCGTTCAAACGGGAACAGAGACGGCCCACAATCTCCCGGCGGGCGGCGGCGTTGTCCTGCTCACGCAGGAGAAGCGACTCCTTGCGGCTGTTGAACTCGTCGATGGCGTCCGGAGACGCCGTCGTCAGGATCAGCCGTTCTTCCTCCAGAAGATCGAGGAGGGATTGCTGAATGGCCTGCTCCCGGTCCAGATTGCCCAGGAGCTTTTCGTAGAAGGAACGTCGTTCCTCCCTGACGGCCTGGTCGTTGTGTGTGTGATCGTTCCGGTCCATGACGGGTCACCCCCTGTTTGTTGTCTGCATGAAAGTACACGTAACCGGGAAGGTCCGGCGGAAACCGGATGAAAGGGGGCACACGAAAGGCGGGCATACGGATCATGCCCGGAGGGGACGAACCTGTCTCGCCGGGTCAGGCGAAAATATCGAGAAGCGACTCTCCCACGATTTTTTCGGCGATCTTCTCCCCACTCACATTGTATGTTCCCGCTTCGATCCGGTCCTTCAGTTCCTGAACCTTTTCTTCCCGGATATCCGGCATGCCGGCCACGGCATTCCGGATCGCCTGAACATCCTTGGCCCTGGTGGAAAGATCAACCTTCTCCCGAGGAGACGCGACTCCGGCAACCGTCCGCTCGGCCTCCTGTTTCAGGCCGTCGTTTTTCTGATACTGCTGCATCATCTGGACAGTCGCATCGTTTATACCGGAAATCTTCACTGTGTTTTCTCCTTCTCCATGATCTTGCCACCCTTATCGGCACATTCGAAAAAAAACTTTAATCTTTTGACGCAGAAATATTCGACGGCGCTCCTTTTTGCGTCATCGTCTTGACGTTTTCCTCTTTCCCCAGGACCCGGTCCGCCAACTGCCTGTAGAGCATCTCCTTCAAACCCAGGCCGTTGTTCCTCTTGGCCAGCTCTTCGGCCACCTTCTGGTCCACCATCATGTCATAGGTTCCCTTGCCGGGAAACCGGTCCACCAGCCCGGATTCGGGAATCGTCCGGCGCATGGACTGGAAAAGCTGGTAGGTGAACAGGGCCTCGAAGTCGGCGCAGGCCTTCCGAAGCTGTTTTTCCTTTTCCCGCCGCGCCGCCCCCGCCTCGTCGGCCCGGCCGGCGGAGGAGGAGGTGATGACCGGGGTCGCGCTCCTGATCGTGTTTTCCATTTTACGGTCTCGCCTTTCTCGTCATCCCCGTCATCGGCCCCGGCGTATCCCCCTTAGATGATCTTCAGATCCGCCTGGAGGGCCCCGGCGGCCTTGATGGTCTGGAGGATCGTGATCAGGTCACGGGGGGTCACGCCGATGGCGTTCAGGGCCTTGACCACCTCGTCGATCGTCACCCCCCTGGGGACGACCATGAGCTGTCTTTTTTCCTCCGCCGCCCCGACCGTCGTTTCCTGCGTCACGACGGTCTGCCCCCCGGGGGCGAAAACGGTCCCGGTCTTCGCGTCCTTGACGGGACGGTCACCGGGGGCCGTTCCCGGAGCAAAGGGCAGAGGCTGGGACACACGGTAATCCTCCCGGATCTGGATACTCAGGTTGCCGTGGGAAACGGCCACCGTCGATATTCTGACGTTTTCCCCCATGACGACGGTTCCCGTCCGCTCATTCATGACCACCACGGCGGGGGCGTCAACGGGCACCTCCAGGTTTTCGAGCCTGGGGAGGATGTCCACCACGCTCCCTGCGGCCTGGGGTAACATGGCGACGGTTATGACGCGGCCGTCCACCTGCCTGACGGCGACCCCGTCCAGGGAGGAGCGGATCACGTCCGCCACCCGTCCGGCCGTCGTGAAATCCGGGTGCTGAAGCTGGATGGTCAGCTCCCTCATCCTGTCCAGATCGTAGCGCAATTCCCTTTCGATGAACGCGCAGTTGGAAATCGTCCCCACGGCGGGATGGTTCTTCACGGCCCGGGCGCCGGATCCGCCCGCCGTGAAGCCGCCGAGGACGACGGGGCCCTGGGCCACGGCATAGACCTGCCCGTCCGCCCCCTTCAGGGGGGTCATGAGAAGGGTGCCTCCCTGGAGGCTTTTCGCGTCGCCGATGGAGGAGACGGTCACGTCCACCTTGGTTCCCACCCTGGCGAAGGGGGGCATCACGGCCGTGATCATGACGGCCGCCGTGTTGTCGGCGTCGATCTTTTTGCCTTTCGTGTACAGGCCCTGGCTGCTCAGGAGGTTGGCGAGGGTTTCCTTCGTGAAGCCGTTGTCCACGTCATCGCCCGTTCCCGCCAGGCCCACCACCAGGCCGTAACCGATCAACTGGTTGTCCCGGATGCCGTTGAACTCGGCGATATCCTTGATCCGGGCCGCCTCCGCGCCGGCCCATCCAAGTCCCAGGACGAACACGAAGGCCAGAACAACGCCGCGCCATGTCACGCCCATCTTTCCCATTGCACACCCCATTACCCTTCTTCCGGTGACGCCCCGGGTCCTTAAAAAGGCCACACCCAATCCACCACCCGGGTGAGCCATCCCGGCCTCAGCTTGTCGTTGACGATCCCCTTGCCCGTATAAAGAATCTGGGCGTCCGAAATATACTGGGACGCGATCATGTTGTCCGACGTGATGTCCTCGGGACGGATCATCCCGGAGATGACGATGAACTGATCCTCCGCGTTGACCGTCACCTGGCGTCGTCCCTCGATCACCAGGTTCCCGTTTTCCAGGACACGGATGACGCGGGCCGTCATCCTCGCCACGAGGTTGTTCCCCCGGCTTGTATTCCCCGCCCCTTTCAGTCCGCTCGCTGAGGAGCCGCCGGCCTTGATCAGCCCGCCCATATTTTCGTTCCGTTTCAGGATGGACGTATCGATGCCGAAAAGGGCGTCGATCTGGGCGCTGGTGCTGGAATTCCGGCTGGTATCGGTTCCGGCCTTGTTGTTCCCCGTCGAGGATTCGGAAACGATGATCGTGACGATATCGCCGACGCCCCGGGCCCTGCGGTCCACGAACAGGGAACTCCGGCTGTTCTCTCCCACCCAGATGGACCCCATATGGGGAGCCGGCTGTTCCACGGGCGGCGGTATATACGCGTCCCCCCCGATTACCTGACGGCCCGGGGACACGCAGGAAACGAGCAGGAAAAGCCCCCCGGCGCACATGACGTATCCGATTATCCGTTTCATGACCATGCCCCTTAAAGCATCCTAAAATGTTTCAACCCGGACGAAAGCCTCTCCCACGACCTTCGCCAGAATAACCCGCTGGGAGGACAGGTTTTTCACCCGGATGCGCTGCCGGTCCACCCCCGCCTCCTCCGCCACCCCCGTGGCGATCAAGCTCAGGGGGCCGCTGTCGAGCACGATCCGGACCACGTCCCCCCGTTTGACCAGGATGGGTTCCTTGATCATGGCCCGCGTAACTTCCCGGTCGGGGACGAGGTCCACGGTCAGGCGCTTGCCCATGATCTCGTCCACGTCGGCCACGGATTTCATGGAAAACCGCCGCACCCAGCGTTCCGAGGTCTGCAAGTCGGCAGCCCCGACAATCGTGTCGCGCTTGACGACCCGCGCCGCCGTGACGTAACGCTCCAGCACCTCGATGTCCGCCCGGACCTGGTACTTTTCGATGAAGACACCGCCGTCGAAGAACCGGACGATGAACCGGCAGTTGCCGATCAGCGTCGTTTTTCCCAGAGGGGAAACGTCACAGGAAATCCTTTCCCCCTCGAGGGTCACCTCGGGGGGTTTTGCGGGGAACTCGATCCTCATGTCCTCGGGAGGACGGTTGGCCTGATCCCGCACATAATCGACGACCAGGGCGGCGAGATTGAAGTCCTGTTTCCCGCCGGACGAGGGGCCGGACCATGCGGGTCCCGCCGCCAGGAGCAGGGTCATGAAAAAGGTCGTGAGTATCAGAAGTCTTTTCATGGTCTTATCTCTCGGGCCCTAGCGTTTCAGGCCGGCGATAATCGACAGCATGGCGTCGGCCGTCTGAATGGCCTTGGAGTTGATTTCGTAAGCCCTCTGGCCGGTGATCATCTTGATCATCTCCTCGATGACGCTGACGTTGGACATTTCCAGGTAATGCTGGGTGATGGTCCCCATGCCGTCCTCCCCGGGGTTCCCCGTTATCGGTTCCCCCGACCCTTCCGTCTTGTCGTACAGGTTGCGCCCCATGCTGGTCAGCCCGGCCGGGTTGATGAACTTGACCAGTTCCATCCGCCCCGTGGCCAGGGCGGAACCGGTCTCGTCCGCCGCCGTCCAGGTGCCGCCCTTGTCCACCGTGAAGGTCACCGTGTCCTGGGGAACGGAGATTTCGGGGATGATTTTCAAACCGTCCGCCGTCGTCAGGTAGCCGTCCTTGCTGACCTTGAAGTTGCCGGCTCGCGTGTAATAGGTGGTTCCGTTGTCCTCGACCTGGAAAAACCCGTCCCCCTCGACGGCGAAGTCGAACGCGTTGCCCGTCAACTGGTAATCGCCCTGGTTGAAAATTTTCTGCGTGCCGATGGGCTTCACGCCCATGCCGATTTCGATCCCCACGGGGGTCTGGTTGCCCTCGGAGGTTTCGGCGCCCGCTTTCGTATAAATCTGGTACATGAGATCCTGAAAATCCGCCCGGGACCGTTTGAAGCCCACCGTATTCAGGTTGGCCAGGTTGTTGGCCACGACATCCTGATCCAGCTGCTGCGCTTCCATCCCCGTTGCCGCCGTGTATAAAGATCTGATCATGTTCTCCTCCTTGAACGGTTAAACCAGCCGGCCCACCCGGCTCACGGAAAGATGGTCCTGCTCGGATATCGTGTGAATCGCCTTCTGATACAGCTCGAAAGACCTCTGGATATCGACCATCCGTATGAGTTCCTGCACCGCCGACGTGTTGGACAATTCCAGGTAACCGGCTTGAATGTTCCGCATTTCCGGCTCCTGTATGACCTGTTCCCCCTGTCCCGCATAGACGAACAGGCCGTTGGCCGATCTTTTCAGGTTCGAGGTGTCCTCGAAGGTCACCACCTTGAGGGTTCCCGCCTCGATCCCCTCCGGCTCGGTTCCGAACACCCTGATGACGCCGTTCGGGGAGATCCGCACATCCGTCGCGCTATCGGAACCGGGCATGACGATTCTACCCCCCTCGCCCATCACGGGGTGCCCCATCCGGTCCGTCAGGGTCCCCTCCCCGTCCACGGCGAAATGACCGGCCCGCGTATAGGCGACCCCCTCCGGGGTCTCCACCTCGAAAAACCCGTCGCCCTGAATCGCCACGTCCAGGTTGTTCCCCGTCCTTTCCAGGACGCCCTGGGAAAAGTCGATGTAAACGGAGGCGCGCACCCGGGGCGTCCAGCCGCTGACCGGGTCGGGCATGTTGTCCCCTACGGAGGCCGTCATGTGCTCCGCTTTATAGCCGGGCGTGGATGCGTTGGCGATATTGTTCGACACCAGATCCAGTTGATTCACCTTGACGGAAGCGACGCCGGCGATATCGAGAAGGGTGTAGGGCATGGTTTTTCTGACCTCCAAAATGATCTCTGCCTGATACGAAGCAAGTCGCGTACCAACCCGGAAAACGACGGCGGCGGCCTCGACCCCGGAGGGGGCGGGCGGCAAAAATTTCGAAACCCACCGCGGGGGGAACCGGCCCGGATCCCGCTGAAGACAGGGGATCACGACCGGAACACGTCGAGGGTCGGCCTGGCGGCATTCCATGAAACAGGGAAAAAATCACGACGGGATCGGGAGAAGGACAACGGGGGCTGGGGGCCGGGGAAACCGGGAAAGGGGGAAAAATTTTCCTGCCGGGAAGGCAAGATCCGCTAGGGGCGGCGGGAATTCAGGGAATAGACGAAGGCGAGGATTTCCGCAACGGCGCGGTACACCTCAACGGGAATCTGGTCGTCCAAATCGAGGCGGCTCAATATCTCGACCAGGCCCGGGTCATTCCGGATGGGGATGCCGTGTTCCCTGGCCGTCTCGATTATCCGATCGGCCACATGACCTCGCCCCTTGGCCGTCAGCCTGGGGGCGGCATCCCTGTCGGGATCGTACCGAAGGGCGGCGGCGAGGGTCCGTTTCCTGCTTTTTCCCATATTCGCTCCTTCACGAAAGAATCGCCCGGGCCGTCCCGTCAGGCGAAAAGGTTGATGGCGCGCTCTTCATGCCAGGAGGCGTCCCGCAGGTAGTCCCTTTTGGCCGCCTCCACGTCGTCTCGTACGCCGCACGTCATCCGCATCACCTGAAATCCCAGGGCCTGGAGGCTCTCCTCCAATTCCGCCAGGTGCGCCGTGACCAGGGCCGATGTGTCAACATTTTGACAGAGCAGGTCGGCCGTCACCTCCCGTTCCCGGACGCCCAGGTCGATCATCATCTCCCCGAGGGCCTCGAGGTTCAGGAAAAAAACCACCCGGAGAGGCGCGCCCTCTTCCTTTTCCGTCTCGTCGCCACGTCCACCGAACTCGATGAAAATATCCTGCATGGCCGGGCCGTGGGGAAAAGCGAAGGGGATTTGAACCATGAAGCGGCTGTCCCGCTCTCCGGACACGACGTTGAGGACCTGCCCTGTTTCCAGGTGCCGGACCGACCGGTCGGCGAAGTCGGCCAGACGCAGGAGGGCCCCCGTCTCCCCGTCCCGGATGTCAGGCCGCCCGGCCAGCCACGATCGGATTTCGTCGCTGAGCCTGAACATGGCGCTTTTCAGATCATTCCCGGACGGGGGCGGCCCCTTCTCCAGAACCGCTTTTCTCAGGGCGTGCTCCAGCAGAAGGCCCGAATGGGTCAGAAAATCCCGGATGAAAAGGGGGTTCTTCATGGTCTCCGTGGAAAAGATCAGGGTGCGGATCAACCGCCCCAGGGCATCAGAGCGGTCCCGCAACAGGCCCTCCGGCAGCGTTTTCAGATTCTCGGGACTGAAAAGGACCCCGGCGGACTGAAAAAGGTCCGCCATGGCCAGGGGAGCGGCGCGAAACGCCTTCAGGTAACCCGAGATCAGGGCCTGTTCCCCTCCGGCGTCGCCGGGGATCACCCGCAGCAGAATCCGGGGCTGCAGGCTCTCCACCTGGACCTGGAGCGTCTGGCCGACCTGCAGGGGCATGACCGCTTCCGCCGTGACGGGGGCGCCCTTCAGCATGACCACCACCCGGTTGCCGTCGAGTTTCTGCGTAATTCGGGCTTCCAGATTCTCCCCCGGTTTCATCGGGGGGAACCCGGGGGATTCGAACTTCTCCCCGATCGCCCGGATCAGCAGTTGCGACGGGACGCCCTTAACCCGGTAGGGCGCCATCAGGCCTGCTCACTTCCGGCGTTCAGCAGGCCCTTGATCAAGGCGAGTTCCCCGTCCGTCACGCCGCATGCACGGGCCACCTCCCGGTCCGACTCGCCCTGTCGGATCAGGCGGACCGCATCCCGGTAACGCAGATTCGCTTCGGCCCCGCCGGGGGAATCCCCCTCCCGGCCCCGGTCCAGTTTTTCCGCCGCTTCCGCCAGCAGCGCGCCCAGGGCTTTTTCCCGGTCATCGATCTGCCGGATCATGTCACCCAGGGTTTTACGCCCCCGATCCAGGGTTTCCTGGAAATGCTTGCATTCCTCCCGGGATTCGTCAAGGAGCGCCCTGAACCGTGACAGATCGTCCTCGTCCGGCAGGGGAGGCGGCGGCGCCCCGCGGCTTCCTCTGAAATCCCGGAAGAGCAGAAACAACACGGCGATGCAGAGAATCACCTCAACCGCGATCTGGGTAATCAGCAACAACTGGATGTTCATTTCAGGCCTTGATATCGATGTGACTGCCCGGAACCGGTTCGTCTTCCGGGTGTTCAGCCGGCGGCAGATCCTGCTCTTCCGGCTCGTGTCCGTCCCGCGTCTCCCGCTTTTTCCCCTCATGCCTGAAGCTGTCCCGGATCACGGGCGCATCCTTCTTCTCGAGATCCTTCACGCGCTCCTTCTGCAGCCGCCTCTCCTCCTGCAGTTGGAGGTTGAAATACCGCTGCTGCATGTCCCCGTGCTGCTGCTGCACATTCTGGACCTTTTCCATTGCGTGGGACTGGAGAATGGACTGCTGGGCATCGACCGGTCTAACCATGGCGATCTCTCTCCTTGTTTCACCTTCCCCGCCCTGTCCGACTGCGGGTCCGTGACCGGGAGATCTTCACCCCCCGTCGCCTACCGATAGGGAATGGCAACCGTCACGGCATTGTAAGCCCCTTCACGGGACAGATGGATGTGGGCCCGATGATGTTTCAGCAGCAGACAGGCATGGAAAAAACCATCGAGATCGGCGTCGGGCGCCGCGACCTCGCCGCCCTGTTCCAGCTGATCCGCGAAGCGAATGATTGCTTCCTGAAAAGGCCCGCCTGAATCGCGAAGGCGGACATAAACCTTTCCGTCGTCGCCGTCCGTGGACAGGAAAAAGACCCTCTGCGGCTCGTTTCTCATGGCGGTCATCGCCCGGCGGATCAGGGCGAAAAAGCTCAGGGAATAATCAGCCAGGGATCCGGTCACCTCGGGAAGATCTTCCATGAGTTCCACGTGCTTTTTCACTTCGTGCTTGAACGGCAAGTAAAAATCGGTAAAACGCATTTCCGCGGCCAGAAGCTGGGACAGGTTGATCTTTTCCGGCCGAACCTCGGCGATGCCCTGAAACTTTCTCGCCACATCCCAGAAAAGATCGGAGAACTTGTCCGATTCCCGGTTGATGGAGGCGATATCCTTCAGGAGTTTTTCATAATCCTCTTTCATTCCGAAGGCCAGGTCGGGATAACGCTCCCTGACCTTCCGCACATGATCGTCAAGGCGCCGCTGGAGCAGTTTTGCCCGGCCCATGATCCCGTTCAGGGGGTTGGCGAAATTATGGAGGATTCCCGGCATGAGTTCATCGTACATCGTCGCCAGGAACCGCTCCCTCAGGGTCTCATAGCATTCCTTTCTCTCCATCCTTCCTCCCCTCGGCATGTTCGGACAACCGAACCGCGCGACATTTCGATTGTATCAGATAAAAGCGTAATCGGCCAGGTACACGTTTTTCACCGCCCCCTCGCCGAGAATCTGGTTCATCAGCGCCGACAGGTCCTCTTTCAAAAGCTCCCGGGCCGCCCCCGACGACAGGAGTTCATCCCCCCGCAATTGAATCGCCCTCATGATTTGGCGGCGGATGCCGGGGTTATCGTTCAGATCGGCCTGTTTGCCGTTTCCGTTCAGTTCGGCGACGAAGCTGATCATCAGGAGCCGGTTACCGCTTCCCTCCGGAAGGGGGATTAAAAAATCCCGAAAGACAAGCGTTGGAGAGGACGCCGCAAGGGTCTGCGCGGGGGCCGCCTTCTCCCGGACCGCCGTCTTCTTCCCCATGTAAAGCCCGACCACCTCACGGATCCCCAGGCCGATCCCGGAAAGGAGGAGCACGCCGACCAGGGCGAACAAGGCGAACTTGACGCGCCCGGCCCGGAGAGCCGTCCCTCCCGCCCCTCCGCCCGCAACGGGGGCTTCTTCCACCGTGTCCGGCGGGGGCGCCTCTTCCCCGTCAGGGGGGAGATCCATCTTATCGAGCTCCGCTTTGGACACCGCTTTTCACCTTTCCGACGGGGCAGCGCCCATGTCAGTGCAAGTGCTTCGTGATTCCCCGAAGCCGGAAAATCGCCTGCGCATGAAGCTGACAGACCCGTGATTCCGTCAGTTTGAGTACCTTGCCGATTTCTTTCATGGTCAGCTCTTCATAATAGTACAGCGCCAGAACCAGCCTTTCCTTTTCGGGCAACTGGTCGATCGCGTTCTTCAGCCCCTCCTTCAATTCGCTGTTCTTCAGGAGATCCAGGGGGTACCGTGATCGATGCTCTGCAGGACCGTGTCCCGGCTTAACTTGTCGAGATAATTGGGCGGCAGATCCTCACTGCTGATCATATTGACGCACCGGGATTCATCCAGCAGCCGGTGGTACTCCTCTATCGCGAGCCCCAGGAAGGCCGCGACTTCCGTCTCATCGGGCTGCCGTCCCAGTTGTATCTGCAACTTTTCGAAAACCGCTTCCAGTTTGTTGTCCTTGCTCCGCGTGGACCGGGGAACCCAGTCCCGGGAACGCATTTCATCCAGTACGGCCCCCCGGATGCGGAAGCGGGCGTAGGTTTCAAACTTGACGTTTCGTTTGGCGTCGTACTTTTCCAGGGCCGACATCAGGCCGATGACGCCGACGTGAATCAAATCCTCCCGGTCCGTCACATGGTCGGGCAGCCTGGCCGTTATTCTCCCCACAACGTTTTTCACGAGGGGAACATACTTCATGATGAGCTGATCACGTTCTTTCTTCTTCACGATCCTTTTCTACATCGCATCCCAGAAAAAACCCAATGTTCCCGTTGTGTCATGGTCGGGTTCTTCCCGACCGATTTTTTCCGCCAGGTCCCGGAGGCATCTGGCCGCCGCAGACCGGGGGAAGAGGGTCACAAAGGGTTTCTGTTTTCGTACAGCCTCCGGGACATGGTCGTCCTGAACGACATGACCCAGATACGCCACCGTTACATTGAGAAAATGACTGGTCGCCTGGTTCAGGCGGGCAAAGACCTCCTTGGCCTCCTCCTCATTCTTCACCATATTGACCAGAACCCGGAAACGCTCCTTGGCGTGCCGCTGATTCAACACCTTGATCACGGCGTAGGCGTCGGTGATGGCCGTCGGCTCGGGGGAGGTGACCACGATGATCTCCTGGGCCGCCATGTTGAAGTACATCACGTTTCCCGAAATACCGGCTCCCGTATCGATGAGCATGAAATCCAGCTCGTCCCGCAACGTCCTGATTTCATCGATGAGGGTCAGCTTGTGCCCCCTGGAGAGATCGGACATTTCCTGAAGCCCCGAAGCGGAGGGCAGAATCCTGAAGCCGCCCGGACCCGGCACAATCACCTCCTTGAGGGTCTTCTCGCCGGCCAGGACATGGCAGAGGTTGAACGTCGGCGTCAGGCCTAAAATCACATCGATATTGGCCAGACCGACATCGGCATCCAGGACCAGGACCCGGTTTCGCATCCTCGCCAAAAGGCAGGCCATATTCGCCGTAATGTTCGTCTTGCCGACGCCGCCTTTCCCGCTCGTCACGGCGATCACACGGACAGGACGCTTCCGCCTGCGGTGACCCGTCTTTCCCAATTCCAGGGGGGCGGCCCATTCATCGGGGGATGGAACCTTTCCGTTTCTCATTGCCCTGAGCGCAGATGCCTGATCCAATATTCCGACCTCTCATTCTTCCCCGCCGTGACCGTTTCGCGTCCGATCCGGCGGTTTCACGTTGCTAGTGCAGCGTTCCATTTACAATCAATCTGGCCAGATCCCCCGCATTCACGGCCTGAATATCTCCGGGCACATTCTGTCCCGTTGTGACATAGGGCACCGGTTTTTGTGCCTTATCCAGCACATCGAAGAGGAATCCGAAGCGGCGGCACTCGTCCACCTTGGTCAGGATAACCTGATCGACGCGGAGGGGCTCGTAACAGGACAGGGTGTCGAAAAGGTTTTCCCGGCTCGATGCCGCGCACAGAAGGAGGTTCATCTCCATGCCCTCCCGGTCGTGAAACAGCCCCTTCATCCGCTCCAGGTGGGACACGTCCCCGAGTCCCGTGCCGGGTGTATCGACGAGGATGATATCCCGGTCGGCATGCCCCTCGATCGCCTTCCGCAACCCCTTTTCATCGGCGGCGACCTGCATGGGGATGTCCATGATGCCGGCATACGTTCTCAACTGTTCGGGCGCGGCGATGCGATACGTGTCCGTCGTGGCCAACCCCACCCTGTGCTTTCCGCCCAGAGCGTAGCGGGCGGCCAGTTTGGCAATCGTCGTCGTTTTCCCCACACCGGACGGCCCGACGAAGACCTGGATCCGCCTCCCCCCGGGGGCCGGCCGTTCGCGTCTGAACCGCCCGCGGATCAGCTCCTCAACCCTCATCAGCCCCTCTTCCGGCCCATCGATATCGACGCGGCCCTGCGCCGCCCCCAGGTTGAGACTCTCCAGAAGCACACAGGCGCCTTTTCTGGAAACACCCTGCCTGACCAGGCGGGAATAAACCCGGGTGAGGTGCGTTTTTTCTCTGCTGTTCTTGAGCCCGAGAAGATCGAACAGGACGTTCAGGCGGTCCTTGACTTCTCCGAATTCATCGAACAGGGTCTCGCGTTTCTTCAGCTCCCGCAGGAGGAGTCTCAATTCGCCGATGTCCTCGCGCAACCCCTCCCATTCCGGTGACCCCCCTTTCCCATCGGGGGGCACGGCGGGCATGGCGCCGTAAGGATTGGCGCGGGACGGGGGGGAAAGAACGGGCTCATCCGGATCTTTCGCCGCCACCACCTCCACCCGGGTTCCCCCACCGCGGGAGAATTGCTTGCTCGAAAGAATGATGGCGTCCGGCCCGAGTTCCCTCTTGATTCTTGCCAGGGCCTCCTGGGTGCTCTTCGCTTCGTAGCGCTTGATCTGCATTCTACAACTCCACCATGCCTAATGACCGAATACTCGCTTCCCTCGATATTTCATTGTGGGAGAGCACCACCATGTTGGGGAAGAACCGTTCCAGAATATTACGCAAATGAATCCGAACCGTCGGCGAACAGAGCACGATCGGCTGCAACCCCTGCGACGTAAACGTGTTCAGCCCCTTTTGCAGGCTGCCGACCATCCGGCTGACCATATTCGGATCGGGAGAAACGAAGGATTCAAATTCCGTATGCTGGATCGAGCGATTGATGATGTCCTCGATTTCAGGAGAGACCATCATGACATGGATATGACCCTCCGCGTCCTCGTACTGCTTGGTAATCACGCGGGCCAGGGACTGGCGCACATAGCCCGTCAAAATATCGACGTTCTTCGTGACGGCCACGTAATCCGCCAGCATCTCGATGATGGTCATCAGGTTGCGGACGGAGATCCGCTCACGCAGCAGCCGCTGGAGGACTTTCTGGAGCACCCCCAGGGGCACCACCTTGGGCACGAGTTCGTCCACCACCCTCGGGTAGGTCTGGGACAGCTGGTCGAGCATGTTCTGGACCTCCTGCCGCCCCAGCAGTTCGTCGGCATGGTTTTTGACGATTTCCGTCATATGGGTGGTAATGACCGTTGCCGGGTCCACCACGATCAGGCCTCTGGCCTGAACGCTTTCCTTTTCCCGTTCGGGAATCCAGACGGCGGGCAGGCCAAAAGCGGGTTCCCTGGTCTCGATCCCCTGAATTTTCGGCCCCGTCTCATCGGCCATGATGACGAGGTGATGCCCCGGCATCAGCTCTCCCCGGGCGATTTCGACCCCCTTCATCAGAAAGGAATATCCGTTCGGCTTCAACTGGAGGTTATCGCGGATATGAATGGCCGGCATGACGAAGCCCATTTCCATGGCCAACTGTTTCCGGAGCATCTTGATCCGCTGGAGCAACTCGCCGCCCTGGGACGCGTCCACCAGAGAAATGAGGCCGTAACCGACTTCCAGGCCCAGGGGATCGACGGGAACGAACAGCTCCTGCGTGTCGGACGGCGGTGCTTCCTGGATATCCTCTTCAGCGATTTCCGTCTCGACGGCTCGCGTTTTGTAAAGTTTTACGGCCAGGCCCGCCATGATCAGGGCGATCATAAAAAACGCCAGTTTCGGCATCCCCGGGATCAGGCCGAAGATAAAGAGCATGGCCGCCGCCGTGGCAATGGCCCGGGGATGCATGAACAACTGAGCCTGCAGCTCCCCGCCCAGGTCGGTCGAGGCCGTATTGCGGGTCACGAGCATACCCGCGGCGGTGGACACGATCAGGGCCGGCACCTGGGTGACCAGGCCGTCCCCGACGGTCAGGAGCGTGTAATTCCTCGCCGCCTCCACCACGGTCATGCCGTTCTGGAGCACACCGACAATGAGTCCCCCGATGATGTTGATCAGGACGATGATGATCCCCGCCACCGCATCACCCCGGACGAACTTGCTCGCGCCGTCCATGGCGCCGTAGAAGTTCGCCTCCTTTTCGACCTCGCCACGCCTGTGCCTTGCCTCCAGGTCGGTGATCATGCCCGCGTTCAGGTCCGCGTCGATGCTCATCTGTTTGCCCGGCATGGCGTCGAGGGTGAACCGGGCGGCCACTTCGGCGATACGCGTCGAGCCCTTGGTGATGACGATGAAATTGATCAGGACCAGAACGGCGAAGACGATCATGCCGACAACGTAATTCCCCCCGACGACGAACGTGCCGAAAGCCTTGATGACCTGTCCGGCCGCGTCGGTTCCCTCGCCGCCGCGTAGGAGAATGATCCGCGTGGACGCCACATTGAGGGCCAGACGGAACAGGGTCGCGATGAGCAGCACCGAGGGGAAAACGGAAAAATCCAGCGGTTTCAGGACGTACATGGCCATGAGCAGGATGATCATCGCCACGGCGATGTTGAACGACAGCAGAATGTCCAGAACGGTTTTGTGAAGGGGCACCACCATAACCGCCAGAATGCCGATCACGGCCAGGGCCACGATGGCGCTGTTGCTCTTCATCCAGTCCCACGTATACGCGTTTTGTGTTATGCCCGTCGTCGCCATCTTATGCCATCGCGCTCTTTTCTTTCATTCTGTACACGTAGGCCAGAATCTCCGCCACGGCCCGGTACAGGTCCTCGGGAATCATGTCCCCTACACCTGTAATTCTATACAATACCTGTGCCACAGGCTTGTTTTCCACGATGGGAATTTTATGTTCCGCCGCGATGTCCCTGATTTTTTCCGCCACATATCCCGCCCCTTTCCCTATCACGACGGGGGCGTTCATGTTGTCCTGATCGTACCGGAGGGCAACGGCCAGATGGGTGGGGTTCGTAATGACCACATCCGCCTCCGGAATGCCCGCCATCATCCTCTTCCGTGCCATATCCCGCTGAATCTTCCTGATACGGGACTTGACAAGGGGATCCCCTTCGGTGTGCTTGAATTCCTCCTTGATCTCCTGCCGGGACATCCGGATGCTCTTCTCGAACTCCCATCTCTGGTAAAAATAATCCAGCAGGGCCATGACGATCAGGACAAGGCAGGTCAGCATCATGATTCTGAAAGCCACCCGGCCAACGAAGGCAAGCATTCCCCAGACCGACTGATCCGCCAGGGGAAACAGGGCCGGTATTTCATGGAGGATCACCAGATAGGCAATGAGCCCCACAACCGAAATTTTGAACAGGTTCTTCACCAGTTCGACAAGAGATCTCAGGGAAAACAGTCTCTTGAACCCCTTGAAGGGATCGATTTTCGACGCCTTGGGTTTTATGGCTTCCCAGGAAAACATGAAGCCGACCTGCATAACGTTGGCGAGAAATCCTGCAATGAAAACGGCCAGCAGCAGGGGGAAAATGAGGAGAAAGACCTTGTAGATCAGGGATATAACGAAGGCGTGGATGTTGTCCGGCGTGAGAACGACCTGGCCCGCGTCCCGGAAGGCCGCCCTCATGATTTCCACGACGCCCTCCACGAGACGGCCGCCTCCGAAATAAAAATAGATGAGCGACGCGCCCAGCACAACGGCGGAGGCCACCTCCCGGCTGACGGCAACCTGACCCTTTTCCCGCGCCTCCTCCCTCCGTTTGGGTGTGGCTTGCTCGGTTCGTTCCTGGCTCTGGTCCTGTTCCGCCATTTGGCATGTTCCCCTATCCGATTTATGACGACGGTGTCAATTATTCCCCTATCCCCGTTTATCCCATGACGCGCAGCAGTCCGAAAAGCGATTCCCCCAGACGTCCGTAGGCCCTCTGCATCAGCGACGCGAAAAGGGGCATGGAAAGCCCGAAAAAGATCAGACCGACGGAGATCTGCAGAGGAAACCCGACGATGAAAACGTTGATCTGGGGGACCGTACGGGCGACTATCCCCAGTCCGATATTGGTGAAAAGAATGACGGAAACGACGGGAATACAGAGCTTCACCGCCAGAACGAACATATCCCGGGCCAGGCTCATCATCAGCGCCATGAAATCCCCGGAAACATGAAAGGACAAAACGGGAAGGATCCGGAAACTATCGGCCATGGCGGCAAAAAAGATATGGTGGGAGTTCGTGGTCAGAAAAATCAGCAACGCGAAAAGATACAGCACCTGCCCGATCAGGGAGACACTGATACTGGAAACGGGGTCGATGACATTCGCCACGGAAAACCCGATTTTGAATCCAATCAGTTCCCCCGCCACCTGAATCCCCGCAAAGATGAGCCGGGCGGCAAAACCCAGGGCGACCCCCACCAGGATTTCGGATATCATCCGGAACAGAAGGGGCATAAAATCGACGGGAACGGCCGGTAGAAACGGAGACACCGCCGGAAACAGGAGGAGGGCCACGACAAAGGTCAGGCCGGCCTTGACCCGAAGAGGCACGATCTGCTCCCCGAAAAGGGGCATCGTGCCGATCAGGGCGCCGACCCGGAGCAAAACCAGGCTGAAGGCGACAGCCCATTCAACCGATATGACCGGAAACTCCATCAGTCCGCCTCACCTTTCCTCATCCGGCTGTCCGGTTCTTCAGCGGACATAGACCGGAATGCTGACAAACAGGTTGTGGGTGAAGGACAGGAGGACGCTGAGCATCCAGGGTAAAGCCGCGATCAGAACCACCATGACCGCAATAATCTTGGGCACGAACACCAGGGTGATTTCCTGAATCTGGGTCACCGCCTGAAAAAGGCTGATGGCCACCCCGACGATCAATCCCACCACCAGAACCGGCGCCGCAACGAGGAGCGTCACCTTGATGGCCTCCGTCATGATCCCGATTACCAGATCTACCGTCATTATCCTCACTCCTCCCACCACTTGTCGGGCATGGACCCGTCATGGCCTTTGACCGGGTCAGCCCCAATCCGGGCTATACAGGATCGACCCGGCCGCACCGGCCCGTTTGAATCCGACATGAAAAACACATGCCAATCCGGCGACGGCCGGGCAGTCTCCGGGCGAATACAAAAACCCTTGTCACGTCCCGGAACCGGACAGGGGATAAAACAACCGGAGAAGAACCCTTTTTTAACGATAACTCTGGACGAGGGAACCCACGATCAGATACCAGCCGTCAACCAGAACAAACAGGAGGAGTTTGAAGGGCAGACTCATGATGATCGGCGGGAGCATCATCATTCCCATTGACAGGAGAATACTGGAAACCACCATGTCGATGATCATGAAGGGCAGGTAGACCATGAAGCCGATCTGGAAGGCCGTCTTCAACTCGCTTATGACAAAGGCCGGGACCAGAGCGCTCAGGGGAACATCCGCCGGCTTCTCCGGGCGTTTTTCCCCGGATATTTTAACGAAAAGGGCCAGTTCCTTTTCCCGTGTCTGTTTGAGCATGAAATCCTTCAACGGCGCCGTCCCCCGCTCGAAGGCCTGTTCCCCGGAAATTTGTTCTTCCATGTAGGGCTGAAGGGCATCCGTGTTGATCCGGTTCCAGACGGGAGACATGATGAAAAGCGTCAGGAAAAGGGCCAGGCCGATGACCACCTGGTTGGGCGGCATCTGCTGCGTGCCAAGGGCGTTGCGGATCAGGGAAAGCACCACGACAATCCGTGTGAAGGAAGTCACCATGAGAAGAATCGCCGGAGCCAGGGTCAGCAGGGTAAGGAAAATCATCAGCTGCAGCAGCCCCGACATCTGGCCGGACTGATCTGTCCCGCCACCGATATTCAGACTGACGTTCGGCAAGGGCAGGGGGGCGCCGTAAAGCGAAGGCGCCAGCAGCAGGATGATTGAGGCAACCGCCGCAAGGGTGATGAATCGTCTTTTTGCCTGACCGGGCCCGGTATCTTTCATGGACGCCTGTTTTCCTTGCTGGGCCGGATGAACGATCTGACCCATTTCCTGTAATGCCCCGGGAAACCGGCCGGCATGATTTGACCGCCCCTTTGGCGGCTCAGGGAATCCAGCCTCTCCAGGGACGCCGCATCGTCAATGGTCATGATGTGGGACACCTGCTGATTGGATATGCCGATGACCACGGCCCGACCGAGGATATCGACGATCATGATGCTGCTCTTCGGCCCCAGATACTTGACCGCAAGAATACGGATGGCCGAGCCGTCCGATGCGGCCAGGCCCGTCTGTGGAAAGAAGCGGCGAACCAGGAAGGCCAGACCGACCATAATCCCCAGCACCACGGCCAGGGCGGCGATCATCTTCAGGAGGGCCGGAAAAAAGGAAATGGTTTCCATCATAATGACCTCGCGGAAGAGAATCAGCGCAGCCGGTTCACCCGCTCGGCCGGTGAAATGATATCGGTCAGGCGGACACCGAATTTTTCGTTGACGACGACCACTTCACCCCGGGCGATGAGACGCTGATTGATGAAGATGTCCATGGGTTCCCCCGCAAGCTTGGTCAGTTCGACAACGGATCCCTGTCCCAGCTGCAGCAGTTCGCTGATCAGCATCTTGCTTCGTCCAAGCTCGACCGTCAGCGTCAGAGGGATGTCCAGAATGAAATCGATGTCCATGTTCGCTTTCGGGGCATCACCGGGCTGAAGTTCGCCAAAACCGACACTGGCCACTTCCGTCACCGGTTCTTCCTTTCTGGAGGCCTCCAGTTCCTCCTGAACATCATCCCAACCCAGGTTCTCCTCGTCCGTCGGAAACGTTGCGGACGCTTCGCCTTCCCCCTCCTCCATTTCTTTCATCAGTGCATCGATTTCATTCTGTTCCATAGTCTATTACCTCATCACGGCTGATGACATGCGACACCTGCACCGCCTGGTTGCCCTTTGAAATACCCGGCACGCACATGAATTTGGGCATGCCTTCCACCAGGAGAAACAGGGGATCGGATGCGTATTTGTCGAGGACGACTACATCCCCCTTCTTCAGATCGACAACGTCCCGACTTTTGATCTTTGTCTTCCCCAGTTCGACAACCAGATCGATTTTGGAGAGAGTCAGGGTCCGCTTGAAACGCTCGGCCCAAGTCCTGTCGATTTCCATCTGCTCGCTCTGGAAACCGGCCTGCAACTTGTCCCGGATGGGCTCGAGACCGGCGTAGGGAAGACACAGGGACATGATGCCCGTGTTGTATTCGACCTCGATCTCGAAATTCACGATAACCACAACGTCCGTCAGGGGCACAATCTGCGCAAACTGGGGGTTGACCTCCGATCTCTGATACTGCACCCTGACATCGATGAGGGCTTTCCAGGCCCTTTCCAGGTCAACAAGGGCGCTCAACACAACTTTTTTGATCAGGCTGTTCTCGATGGCCGTAAATTCGCGCCCTTCCACCTTGAAAAACTCCTTCCCCGTTCCGCCGAAGAGAATGTCCACCAGGGTAAAGATGATTTTCGATTCCATGACAAAAATCGCATTCCCCCGGAGAGGCTCCATGCGGAACAGGTGAAGGCTCGTCGGAACGGGCAGTGTCTTCAGAAATTCGCCGAATTTCATCATGCTGACGGACATGGAATTCACACCGATCACCTTGCGCATCAACGAAGAGAGGGTGGTGCGGAACATGCGGGCGAATTTTTCGTTGGTCATTTCCAGCGTAGGCATCCGCCCCCGGATGATCCGGTCCTGACTGGTCAGATCATAGAGGGTGACCTCCGACGGGTCGTGAATGTCCTCCATCTCCGTTTCGATATCGCCGCCGGCAATCCCGCGGAGCAGGGCATCGACCTCTTCCTGAGATAGTATCTGTGACATGAAAACCTTCCTTTTTCCCTCTATAACAGAACGATCCTCACTGGATCACGAATTCCGAAAAGTAAACCTTTGAAATGCGTCCCCGGGAAATAGCGTTGTTCACCCGGAGGATGATTTCCTCCCGCAACCGCTGTTTGCCGGGGGAATCCATCAGCTCCCCCATGGCCTTGGAAGACAGCAAATCCAGGATACTGTCGCGTACCCGGGGCTTGACCAGCTCGAGTTCCTGGATAATCGCGGGCTCCGGCACCTCGAACTGCATGGCGACTTTAAGATAGTGCTCCGCACTGTCTCCCATGAGGTTGACGATGAAGGGATCGAGGGCCCAGATCGGACCGATGACCGGAGGGGCCTTTGCCGCCTGGTTCTTATGGCCCAGCAGGTTGTTGAAGACATACACGCCTCCGGCGGCGGCAACCCCCAAAAACGCCAGTACAACGACGCCTATTATCGCCCCCTTGACCAGTCCCCTTTTCTTCTTCACCTCCGGTTCAGGCTGGACGACCTCTTCATTTTCATTGTTTTCTTCCCTTGCCATGTCATTCCTCTCACTGTTTCTGGAATTTCAGTTTAATTTCCACTCTCCGGTTCATCTGACGGGACCGTGCATCATCGTTGGCCGCCCGGGGCCGCGCTTCTCCGTATCCGACGGCGGACAAGCGCTCCGGAGCAATCCCCCCCTCCCCCGCCAGGAAAGCAGCCACGCTGACGGCGCGGGCGGTGGACAATTCCCAGTTCGAGGGAAACCTTTCACCGACAGGGGGCTGGCTGTCCGTATGCCCCTCCACGGTCACCGCGGCGCGGGATTCATCGAGAATCGGCGCCAGGGACAGCAGCATCCGCCGGCTTCGTTCACCGAGCACATCCGAATTGGGCGCGAACAACACCTTCTCGTTCATACCGATCCGTATCCCTTCCGGTGTTGTCCGGGCTTCCATGCCCGGAAGCGACGCGATCTGGATCGCCGTTGCCGCTATCTCCGGATTCCTCTCCGCCTGAATCTGCCCCCGGTCGGAAGAAGGCTGCGTCGTTCTCGGTATCACCAGGGGTTTCCGGACTCCCCCGACGCCAAATACCTCGCTCACGGACTGCGAGACCTGATCTATACTGGGCTTGTCCATATCCGACATGGAAAGGATGAGCACAAAGAAGGTCAGGATAAGGGTCATCATGTCATTGAAGATCACCAGCCAACCCCTGCCCCCGGTCACCGGGTCCGACGCAAAACCCGTTCTTTTCCACACCATATAAGGCCTGACCATGTTTGTTCCCCTCTACCCCCCGACGCTCAAGTGAAGCGCGATCCCCTCTTCTGCATCAGGTGCGCTCCCGGATCCCGGCATGACGACGGACCCTGCGGCACTGACCTGATCGGCGGCAAGCCGGTCATAGGCCAGAAAATAACGCATGATATTCACCGCCCGAAGGGATGACAGCATCCAGGGAGACGGATCGCCACCCATTCCCGCCCCCGATTCGCTGACATGCACACGGACCTGAATCTGCAAGCCGTTTCTTGCAGCCGCATCGGCAATGACATTCAGATAGGGGTGGAGCCCCTTGTCCACGTTCACTGCACCTGCCGCAAAAAGGACCCGGTCCTTCATGAAAATGTCGATGCCTTCCCTGCCCATGCTGACCCTCACGGTGTTGCCCAGACCAAAACGTGTCGTGGCATTCTGAATCAGAACGGCTGCATCACCTGACTCCTCAAAGGGAATGCCAGAGAGGGGAGTCATGGAGGACCCCGGCGCATGCAGGGACGACCCCTGGACGAAATGCCTGCGAACCGCCCTCATCCCCTTGCCCGACAGGATGGAGTAAGAGACCATCATGGCAAAGAAGACCACCAGGATCAGGGCAAAGGAACAGTAGATCATCTGCCAGTTCACGACGGAAACGTCAGGGGTTTGACTCCGGGGGGGAAGCTTCGGTCTCAAAACATCACCCCCCTTTCACGGGGCGCGACAAAGGACAGCAGCTTCTGTTTCACCATGCGCGGATGATCCCCCGATTGCATGGCCAGCGTCCCGTTAATCATCAGATATTTGATAAGGAGCTCGTGACTGCTCTGGGTTCGGAGTTCTCCGGCAATGGTCTGAAAGACGAGGTTCGACAGAATCACCCCGTAAAACGTCGTGATCAGGGCCAGTGACATGGAAGGACCGATCTGGGCGGGATCGCTCATCTGCATCAGCATTTTAACCAGTCCGATCAGGGTGCCCATGAGTCCCATGGCCGGCGCAAAGTTTCCCATCGTCGTGAAGATCTCCGCGCCAAGCCGGTGGCGTTCCGCCACCGACTGAATTTCCGTCTCCAGAATGATTTCCACATCCGTCGGATCAACGCCGTCCAGCACCAAACCCACCGCCTTCGAGAGAAAGGGGTCCTCGATTTTCGCTTCCATCCGCTCCAGGGCAAGCAACCCTTCCCGTCTGGAGATCCCGGACATCTCGACAAAGAGGTCTATCAAATCCTGCACCTCCGTTTCACGCTTGAAGAAGATATTCCGCGCCGCCGGAACCACCTTGAAAACCATGGACAGGGGATAGTTGATGAGGACGGCCCCGAACGTTCCGCCCAGAACAATCATCAATGAAGGAATATCAAAAAACCAGCTCAGACCCCCGCCCCAGCCCATGGCCACAAGGACGAGAGTAAATCCGCCAATTATACCGACAATGGTTGCAATATCCACACATACCCCCGGATCCGGACGGACCCTTCGCTGAGATCAATACAGCTTTTGTTAAGCAAAGACTGTACCATGGAATCGGGGAAGGGACTCCCCCTGATTCGCATGACCGACAGGTGATACAGCCCCGGGGTGTCCCGTCGATACGCCCCACGCCGGCAACGACGCACCGGGATTCCGGCACCCCGGGCTTGTCCGCGGGGGGAAAGGATTCAAGAAAGGTCAATTATTTGACGATGTGGTGTTTCCCCATCCCGGCAGGAGGGGGAAACACCATGGCAGGGGAGATGAAATCAGCGTTTGATGTCCATCAGGACGCTGAGGAGGGTATCCGCCGTCGTGATGACTTTGGCGTTCGCCTGATAGGCGCGCTGCGCACTGATCATATTGATAAACTCCTTGGCCACGTCGGTATTGGATATTTCCAGGGAATTGGACATGGTTTCCCCGAGGCCACCGCTTCCCGGCCGGTTGCGAAGGGCCTCACCGGAGCGGACGGTTTCGATGAAGTAGTTTCCCGACTTCTGCAGGCCAAGGACATCGGGAAAGCTCGCCAACAGGATCTGGCCGAGGGCGGCGCTCTGGCCGTTGGTGAAGAAGCCGTTGACGATGCCCTCCTTGTCGACGGAAAGGGACTTCAAAACACCGGAACTATAGCCGTTGTTGTGCAGGGACTTCACGACGGACGAACTGGCGTACCCTGTAATGATCGGCGCATCGTCACCCACGACATTCCAGTTGAGCTGATTGCCGTTGCCGATCGTGGCCCCGTTGGACAATGGGCCGAAGACCATGCTGATATCGCTGGCCGCGGGGGTTACCGTGTTGTACAGGCTGAAGGTAATGGTGTCTCCGTCGGCAAAAGTCCCCCCAAGATCGAAGGTGATATCGGGACCGCCTTTTCCGTCCAGATCGATAGACAGGCTCGTCCCCGTCTGATCGACGGCCAGGCCGTCGTAACCCCCATACGAAGTGGGCGCCCACCTCTGGGCCGCTTCATCGAAGGTCAGCACGATGTCACCCACCGTATCCTTGTAAATTTGACCGGGACGGTTGATTGTGGACTCCGTAATCGTCCCCCCTCCCGCCACAGTCGGCCCGGTCCCAAATCCGCCCGTGTAAAACGACTCCAGGTTGCCATTGGCGTCAAATATGACACCATGGGCGGAGTTGGTCCCGGCATTGGTTCCATCCAGGGTGGTACTGAACCCCCAGGTGCCGTTGCCCTCGGTCCGCATGAAATTGACGGCCAGACCATGGGCATGACCCAGGGAGTCAAAAACGGTCTGCGTAATATTGAATCTCTCACCCGGCAGGGCGGCGTCATTCAGGTTGGCGCCGATACCGATTTCCGTTGAGGCGCGGGGAGCCGACTGCACGTTTTGCAGACGAATGGCCGTTTCCATCTCCTCCTGACCGGCAACGTAGAGATTGTATCCCTGCACCCGGTACCCGTTCAAGTCAACCAGATAGCCCTCCCTGTCCACATGAAAGGCCCCGGCCCGAGTAAAATACTGGGCGCCTTCCGAATCCCTGAGGATAAAAAACCCCTCCCCGTCGATGGCGAGATCCGTTGCGTTACCCGTCGACTCGAAGGAACCCTGGCCGAATTGCGGCGCCACGGCGGCAATCGTCACGCCCTGCCCGACCTGCATGGTTCCGCTCGACCCGCCGGACAGGCTCTGATTGAGCATGCTGGCAAAATAGGTATTCCCCGCCTTAAAACCCAACGTATTGGAATTGGCCAGATTGTTGCCAATGACATCCATCTGTTTCGAGCTCGCCGTCAACCCCGTTGTTCCGATCCAAAGCGCACTTGACATGATACACCTCCCGTCTGTTGTCGATCCTGCACGAATCGCATCGTGTGATTCCCCGGTCATCCGTTCCTGACAGCCACCACATCACTGAAAGGAACCTCCTGACCGTTTATCTTCAGATATATGCTGTTGTCCTTGTACTGCACGGCCGTCACCCTGCCCGTGGTCATACTTGTCACGCCCACCGCGTTGCCCTCCCCATCGACGGCCGTCACCTTGTAGGAATACAGACCGCTACCGTGATCGCCCCTGCTCCAGACCACGTTCTGCAGACCGGCGGACTGCGCCCCCGCCTCAATCCGGTCCACTTCAGTCCCCGAGGCATCCAGAATCCTGATGGAAACCTGGGCCGCGTCTTTTGCCAGACTGTAACCGAAGCCTGCCGTGTCCCCCTCCACCTGGAATTCACTCCCCTGGTTGACCGTCACTTCCTTGCCCAGGAGGCTTACGGCCTGGGTGTTGTTCGCCGTTCCCAGAGCCTCCAATCGGGCGTTCATGTGGGTCAGCTGCTCGAGACTGGAGAACTGGGCCAGTTGGGCCGCGAACTCCGTTCCGTCCATCGGGTTCAGGGGGTCCTGGTTCTTCAGTTGCGCGACGAGCATCTTCAGGAAATCGTCCTTCCCCAGGCTTTTGGTATGCGATGTGGCGCCGTTGGACCCGCTGGTTGTCACAATGTCATTGATCGTATTGTTGACTGTCACCATGGCGTTCACCCTCCTCCGTCTGCTTGATCAAACAAAAATACTGATGATCCCGGTTCCATAGTCCCGTCCGGGAACACCCGTTTTCGTATCCTCCGGGGACATTTGCCCGCGGGTCCCCGCCCGTCCGTCATCCTTGCCGGCCTGTTCCCCCGCGCCTTCCTGCCAGAGCGCATGCCCCCCCGGATTGAAATCGAGATGATCACGTTTCAACAGGATCGACATCTGGTCAACCTGGAATCCCTGGTTGGTCAGGGCGTGTCTGAGTTGTTCCGTATTGGCCTGAAGGGTTTGCTGTACATCGGCATGATTGGCCGTCAGAACCAACTCCACCCGCTTGTTCTGCACGACCACTTCCATATTGATGGTTCCGAGGTTGGGAGGCTGAAGGATTATCCGCACTTTGCCCGAACCGCTTTCCAGGGCCCTCCACGCTTCGTGGATGAGACGATCCACGGGAATGAACACGCCCCTCGGGGGCGCCCCCGATTCAGGGGTCGTCTGGGAGACGTTCCCCCCGGTCGGGAGAACCCAATGCCCGTTTTCCCTGTTCATCAAAATCATCGGGCCTTTCGGTTTTTCCCCGCCATGGACGGGGATATCGCTGACCGGCCTGTGATCCCCCCTATGGGCCGGCAAATCCCGTCCCTCCGCCTCCGGCCTTTCTGAAGACATCCCGTCCCGTGCCACACGCTCGGTTGCAACGGTCGTGTCGGGTGTCCAACGGCGCAAGGCGGGCTCTTCGGGGTTTTTCACGGGGATTTCATCGGGGGAAGCGTTGACGGCCGGCCCGCCATCCCTTCCGAGAGCCTCCTGATTCCCCGTATGATCCGCAGGCGTCACGGCCGGAACGGGTTGTCCCCTCCCCCGCAAGGCCAAAGGCGCCGTCACCTGTCCCTCCGGAACGGGTGTGGGCGGAGCCTGCGTCTGCAGCCTGACCACGCGGGACGTCACGCCTTTTACGTCACGGTCGGCGTGGCCTTCCTCCGTCACCGTCACCGTCACCGTCTCCGGAGCCCCGTTCTTGAGGGCAACGGGTACGGGATGCTCGTCCGTTTTCCCAACGGACAGCCGGAACTGATCGGTTTCGTGCATCGCGGGACCCTTCAGCCATTGTGCGGGGAGAACCGGGGGCATCGTATCGCTCCGGGCCGTCTTTTCGCTGGAAATACCGCCATGGGACAACGCATACCGTCCGAGGGCGCCTTCGGCCTTGCCGCCGGAGGTTTGAACCTCGGGGGTGATCCTTTCCCCGTTCTCCCTTGCATCGGCGGCGGTTCCTTCGGAAAAACCGGTGGCTTCCCCGTCCTGCAAAGGGGCGATGATCTCGGGAATGTAAGGAGCCACGGGGGCGGCATGATCGCCGGGTCCGTTTTCTTCCGTCGCATCGTTCGGCACGACCTCCCCACGCCACAACATCCGGAGCCAGGCCTGAAGGTCAGCTTCCACGGTCATGCCATCGTTTTCTTCCCATGCCTCCCCGGCGATATCATCCTCGATTTGGATCAGGACGAAAGGCCCCTGTTGTTCCGTGACCGTGTTTGCCAAGGACATATCGTTCCCAAGGGGAACCGCCCCTTCGTCTAAAGGCGGGGCCGTCTCGTTGTCCTGTACGTCATGACAGGCCGTTGCGGCAAAAATGACG
>JAAYKM010000003.1 GCA_012522415.1 Deltaproteobacteria bacterium
CCTCTACGGGCCATTCCCAATGGATCAGCGGCGATAAATCCCGTCGGTTCGCCCATCAGTTGCGCGCCTTGCACGATGCCGTGCTTGCTGGATCCGGGACAGTGGCCAAGGATGATCCGATGTTGACCGTTCGACATGTCAAGGGGCGCAACCCCCTGCGGGTCATCATCGATCCTGAATTGGGCATCTCTCCAAACGCTAGGATTCTCCGGGAGCAGGACCAAGCCCGTACATTGCTGATTACGGGGGGCAAGGCTCCTCGTGAAAAACAGGATCAAATCAGGGCGCTGGGCGCTGAAATCCTGTCCTTGCCTGAGGGAGAAAAGAATATCTTTGACTTAAGAGTTCTTTTTGCCTCCCTGGCGGAACGAAAAATTTCCTCTATTCTGGTGGAGGGCGGCGCGGGGGTGATCACTTCCGTCTTGAAACAGGGACTTGCCAACCGCGTTGTGGCCATTGTCGCTCCAAAAATTTCAGGGGAGGGACTAAACACGGTAGGAAATCTTGGAATCAATGATATGGGCAAGGCTCTCGGGCTTACCTTCGAAAAAATAACCCGCAGCGGTGACGATGTCATCCTTGATGGGAGGATGCGATAAACAAATTCCTTCATCAGCTCTGCCAACCTTACCCCCAGCAACTGGGTCATATTCAAACGGCGTCTTTCCTGATAAGAAAAAATATAACAGGCAGGCAATTCATGAAACGGAAGAGATTTTCACCGGAACAGATCATCAGGTTTCCCAACGGGGACAGGGCTAAGCAATATCGACCTGTTCCGTAAGTATAGTATTTCCGAGCAGGCATTCTATAACCGGAGGACTCAGTACGGAGATATGTCGATCAGCGATGATGGTAAACTTCGTCATGAGTGTTTGAATGAACGCTGGTTTCTTAATATGATCGATGCGCAAGAAAAGATTGCCGTATGGAGAGAGGCCTACAGTCAGGAGCGATCTCACAGTTCCCTGCAGAATCTCTCTCCCTGTGAATTTGTCGAAGAATGTTGCTGGAACCTACAGGACCAAAGGCTCAATACCGAGATGGCTCATCCTTTAGGGCAAGATCAGAGGACCTCAAGGCTCCATGAACGGAAAAACTGACTGCACACTGTGGGATTTTCTGAAGCAGCGACGGCAGACGGGATGGTTGCGGGACCTCGCCTGACAGGCCTCTAAGTCTATATAATAATGATGGATTTCACACCACCTAAATTTTATGTTCTCCCCCGATTCGGGCGGGGTTTCCTGCGTTCCCCGAGTTATTTTCCGTCCTGATTGACGCATCGGATCGCTCCATGTGCCCAAACAAAGGGAGCTGTCTGTCCTTTTAGAATCTCTCCAACAAAACCGGCCTGTTTGTCAACGAGAGCCGCATCGTTCAACTCCCAGCCGATGCCGCCCAATTTATAATGGTCGTTCAGATATCTCGGGATAACCGTAAAACCATTGCAGACACAACTCTCTAAAAAAGAAAAGCCCCACAAACGGCGTGGGGCTTTTCGCACCTGCTTGATATTATTGTCCGGGGCTCGGCCTCGACTCTTTCTCGATCACACGCCAGTAAACCCCATGCGTATCTTCCGGATGAACGAACGCCTGGTGCTTTTTCTGTGACCGCCAGTATCGTACTTCTCGGCCCTCTCCTGTTCGCTCCGGGAGAACCTTTGCGCCATTGCTCTTCAGCGCATTGACCGCATCACTGACGCTTGCGACATTCAGGCCCAGTAACTGCACCCCAAATTCGTAGTCTTCCCGTTCCCGAACGGGCTTTTCTTTACGCGACCAGCGCGTTTCCCCGCCCTTGCCGGAAAGAACCACCTTACCTTCGCAATCCAGAAGTTCGTACCATTCATCGCCGCCTTCCATCAGTTCCACGATCGTCTGTCCCACAGAAAAGCAGGACACATTGATTTGGAAGTCATGGTCGGTGTACCGTTCCACGACTTCCCAGCCAAAGAGCCGACAGTAGTCTTCCTCGGCTTTGACCACATCGAAAACGGCAATGCTGATCCGGTCAATAAAACCGGCCTCGACTTTATCACTCACCAGAGAACGACCTCTTACTTCTTCGGCTTGGCCAGAACCTTCTCCGCCAACTCTTCTCCATAGATGTGGCCAAGGGAAATCTGGCGCCGCAGTTCGAGGAAATCCACCGTGCTGGAACCGGTCTTTGCTTGCGTATTGAAAGCGTTGAAGCCCATCCAGGCATCACCGTTCATGTTCGCACCGAGCCAGTATCTTGCATGAGTCTTCGTCGTATCCCAGAAGAATCTCTTCTTCAGGCGGATCGTCTCAACCGCCTTCATCAGGCACATGGGGAAGGTATTCGTCAAAGTCCAGATCATGCCGTTGATGTGGTTGTCCAGAAGCGTGAAATCCGTAGCCAGGGTTTTCAGGTAATCGTTGCCCTCTTTCAGGGCCGCACCGCTTTTCATTTCACCATAGACGATTTCCCCGTTGTCCACATACTTGTCCGTGATGACGCGGGGGTCGCGGACCCAGTTGCCGTCCTTGTCCTTTTTCACCGGCAGAGCCTTGCCTATCAACCCCAGGCGCTCCATTTTATAGGAACTGTAAGGAATGTTCGAAACACAGTTCCACAAGGCGTGCTCCATGGAAAGATTCCAGGGCAGGAAGTCCGTGGACCCGCCATCGGGTGAGGAGCCCGCACGGGTACCGACCTGTCCGAAGACCGCCGTGTCAGCGGAGATATTGATATCACAGGCCTGACCGATTTCCTGTCCACCCCCAATCCGCATCCCGTTGACGCGGCAGATCGTGGGAACACCGCAACTCAATATGGCATCGACCATTGCCCCGAACAGATAGATATAATCGGAATAGTCTTTTGGACGGCGTGTGTAATACTCTGCGTATTCCTTGGTGTTACCGCCGGTGCAAAAGGCCCGGTCGCCAACGCCCGTAAAGACGGCCGCTACGATTGACTTGTCCATGGAAGCCTTGTGGAAGCCTGCAATAACGCCCTTTACCATGTCCGTTGTGTAGGAATTGTACTGCGCAGGGTTATTCAAGGTGATTCGTGCCGTGTAAAGCCCTTCCACCGCATTCCCCTTGGGATCGAGAAGAGGTGCCTTCTCGTAAATCGTGGAGGGCGCTTCGGCCCGGTTAAACCGGTCGTCAAACAGATTATGATCCTTCAAAACATTGTCTCTTTCCAACCAATCTAGTGCCATAATTCTTACCCCTTTCTTTTCTGTAGTTCTTGATGAAAAAGCTTGACGGCCTCGAAAACTGAGGTCCGCCGAGCATTCATTCTCCTGGCGTTCAATCCCGAATCCGTTACCGCCTCATTGTTTATCGGAAAACGCGGGGATATCCCGCAACGGCTAAGTCATGCCGTAACCGCCATCCACGCAAAGCAGCTGGCCGGTTATGTAGCTTGAATCGTCTGAAGCAAAAAAGACAAACGGCCTCGCCACTTCCTCCGGCTCCGCGAAACGGCCCAGAAGGATGCGTCCCGCATAAATGTCCTTAAGCTTGGGATCCGTTGTGATCTTCTCGGTCATATCCGTGCTCACGATGCCCAGGGAAATAACATTACAGGTGACCCCAATACCAGCGAGTTCCCTTGCCACAGACTTGGTGAAGGAAACGATACCGCCTTTGGCCGCGCTGTATTGAACCTGACCTTTCGTCCCGACAATGCCTGCCACGGAGGTAACGTTGACGATCCGGCCGTAATTTTGCCCCTTGAAATACTTGTAAGCCGCCTGGATGAGAAGAAAAGGGCCTTTCATGTGGATATCCACGATGTCGTCCCACTGTTCTTCCGTCATCTTGTGCAGCATGGCCGGGCTGGTCGTACCGGCATTATTGATGAGAATATGAACGGCGCCGAACGCATCGACGGCAGCCTGAACGGTTTTTTCCGCATCGGCCTTGACCTCGACCTTGCCCTGCACGGCGATAGCCTTGCCGCCCATTTCGGTGATCATTTCAACCACCTCGTTGGCCGTTTTGTGGTTGCCTGCATAATTCACAACCACATTCGCGCCTTCCCGCGCGAAAGCCAGACTGATTGCCCTGCCTACCCCTCTTCCTCCGCCGGTGACGATAGCGGTCTTCCCTTCCAGTTTGCCCATTGGCGCTAACCCCCTGTCTTTTAGTCTAGTCAATACCAACCCATTTGATCTGGACAGGCGCCACATACCGGTACCAAATAACAGTCCTCGTATCGCCTTCCATGGACAAGGTTTCGTAGCAAACAAGAAGGCCCTTGTCAAGCAAATTCTCCCGTCCCCACGGGGGGGCGGCTCCATAAAGGCCGACATATCGGAATCTTACACCATTGATCACCTGAATTGGAACGGGCAGGTCGACGAAAGGAAAGCGCCGTGGAAGTCCAGGCGTCAAGACACCAACTTTACAAATTGACAAGGGAAATAAAGTGTGATAGCGACGCACTCTGGTAACAGACAAGGCACCTTTTTCTAAAAAACTGTGACGGGTCCGGGAAACCTTGATTTTTTCCCATGCTGACCTTTTACAAGACAGCAAAACATTAAATCAGGAGGACAAGTATGAGCAAAGTTGGAATTATTGGCGTGGGGCAAAGTTCGTTCGTGCGCAGCTACCCCGGTTCCATCAGGGAATTGGCTTTCGAGGCCTATAGCGATGCCATGAAAGACGCGCAGATTACGAACGATCTCATTGACGCAACAGTGATCTGTTCGTCCCCCGAGTATGACAAGCAAAGATCGCCGGCCGGTGTCGTCGCCGAGTACCTGGGGCTCAATCCGCAACCGACATTTTACGTGGAAACCCTGTGCTCATCAAGCAGCACGGGCTTAAAACTGGCCTATTCAATGGTCAAATCAGGTCTGCACAGTTGCGTCATGGTGTTGGGTTTCCAGATCATGTCTCAGCTAACCTCCGCGGAATCCCAGGAAAGAATGGGACGGGGTGCTGATATTCAGTGGGAATCGCCCTTCGGTACCATGATGCCTGCTTACTACGCCCTGCACGCCCGGGCTCATTTTGCCAAATATGGAACGACGCCCGATGACTTGGCCCTCATCCGCGTCAAGTCCGGCACCTACGGCCAATTGAACGACAGGGCCGTTTACCGGAAAGGGGTCACGGCGGAAATGTTCGAGGACAAAGACGGTTTCGGAAGCCCCGTTTCCAGCCCGTTGAGACTGGGAGATTGTTGTGCCAACGCCGACGGCAGTTCCTGCATTATCGTTGCCAGCGAAGAGAAGGCCAAGGCCCTTTGCAAGAAGCCCGTATGGATTCTGGGAATCGGCGCCGCCTCGGCCCCGGTCAACATGGTGGGCCGCGACCAGTTCTCCGGCCTGCTCGTGGGCATCGAAGCGGGCAAGGAGGCCTACAAGATGGCGGGCATTTCACCCAAGCACATTGACGTCGCCGAGGTTCACGATTGCTTCACCATCGCCGAAATGATGGCAACGGAAAACCTCGGTTTTGCCGAACCGGGCGGTGGAGCCGAGCTGATTCGGTCCAAGGAAACCTACAAGGAGGGCAGTATCCCGGTCAACGTGGACGGAGGCCTCCTCTCCAAGGGTCATCCCATCGGGGCAACCGGCGGCTCCCAGGTGAGAACCATCGTTCTGCAGCTGAGAGGCGAGGCGGGAGTCATTCAGGTAAAGGATCCGGTCATCGGCCTGATACACAACATCGGTGGCGTCGGATTGTACGGTAACGTTACTATTTTAGGGAGAGAATAGCCATGGCGAAAAAAGAAATCGACCGTCGTTTTGATAAATTCGGCACCGTGAGTTTCATGGGTGTCTCCAAAACCAATGATTTTATAGACCACCTCGAACAGGGGAAAGTGATGGGGACCCGTTGCAAAGTCTGCGGTAAAACCTTCTTTCCTCCTCGGGCAGACTGTTTCCACTCCCTTGCAAGCGACATGGAGTGGTTTGAAGTGGCGGGTACGGGCACGCTTCTGACCTTCAGCACACTGCGCTACGCGCCGGTGGGCTTTGAAGAGGACCTGCCCTACACGATTGCCGTTGTCGATTACGGGGCCTACAAGGTATTCGGCCGTATCGATAAATCCATTGCCTCTGCTGATGACGAACTGAAGGTGGGGATGAGCATGAAAGTCGTTGCCGGCAAAACCGCCAATGACCAGTTGACCTATTTCTTCCAGAAGGCATAACAGGGACAGCAACCGTTTTGGGAAACAGTATATTTTGAATCACAATCGAGGTTAGGGGAACAGGCCACTTCCCCTGACCTCTTTTTTTATCCATGGTAAGTTGACTCTTGACAAAACCGGCGAATTCATATAGGGATAGCGCCTCGCCGTTTCGGAGAGAGAATCAGGAAGGAGGAACGTTTTTTGGCTACCCATAAATCAGCGGAAAAGAGGAGCAGGCAGGCGGAAAGGCGACGGAACAGGAATGTGGCGATTAAGTCCAAAGTAAGAACATATATCAAAAAAGTGGTGAGTGCTTTAGAAAACAAGGATAACGAAGCCGCGTCTGGCTTTCTGGCCGATGCAATTCCGCAAATCGCCAAGGCGGCATCGAAAGGGGTCCTTCACAGAAGGAATGCATCCCGCAAAATTTCGCGCCTGACAAAAAAGATGAACAACCTGACCGCGGAGGCGTGATTAAAAATCCGCAATCATCAATCGATACGCCCTCTCAGCCATGTCTTGTGACAGCTTGATGAGGGCTTCCCTTTTCCCGGTCCTTACCGCATCCCGAACCAGATAATCTTCAGCCCCGGAGAAATTCCGATCTTCCCAGAGGGTCCGCCCCGTCTCCCGATCTTCGAAGACGATCTGCACACTCAGATTGATCCTTTCCTCCATCCCCAAGTCCGTTTCTTCATACGCCGTATAGCGCGTCGAAATTCTCAGGATCCTGCCGCTTACAACCGCATCGGCATCCGCCTCTTCACCCACCACCTGGAAAATATTACTACGGACAAACTGATCAATCATGGCATTGCGAAAAATATTTTCCAGGTAGGCTTCGTCGGTTCTGTTGAGAAAGTTGCCCACGTAAATCTTGCGGATTCCATCCAGGGACCCGGATACCTCACTGAAATGGTAGCCACAGCCCCCCAGGAGCAAAGCAAGAATCACAACCGCCAGCCACCTCCATGCGCTTGTTTTTTTCATGAAAACCAACGGTTCCATCCCTGAGTAAACCGGCTTTTTCCCAGTCTTTTTATCCCGGTCTATTCTCATGACTTCCTTGATTCTCACTCTCTTCTTTTCAGCCATAACATTCTACCTAAAAATGCGCGCCAGGTTCCATTTCCAGAAGAACAGTTGAGGGAAGAGCGAAGCTACCCGCTGGATGCCCCATAAAGTTTTCAGGCTCTCCCCGTGGTGTTCCAAAGGCTTCTTTCAAACCAGGTGTCAGATTGTAAACAACCTTCCCATCCACCATTCTGATCGTTCCTGCTTCTCCAAAGTTGCCGCCGCAGCCTTCGTAAAGCATCATCGTACCGCTCCGGACCTCTTATCCCCGGATGACGATGTTGACGAGTTTCCCCGGAACATAAATTTGTTTGACCATGCTTTTTCCTTCGATGAACCTGGCCACCTTTTCATCAGCCAGGGCGCGGGACTGGATTGTTTCCGCCGTCTCATCGACGGGAACAACTATTCTGCCCCGCACTTTGCCGTTCACCTGGACCACGATCGTCATTTCCTCCGCCGCAATAACGGCCTCATCCCAAATGGGCCAGGAGGCAAATAAAAGGGGTTTCTTTTTACCCAGTTTCGCCCATAGCTCCTGGGAAATATGGGGAACAATGGGCGCCAGCATAAGAACAATGACCTCGATCGCCTCCCGGACAACGGAGAGCCCGATTCGATCCTCTTTTGCCGGCCGCTCCAGAAGATACAGGGTGTTGACCAGTTCCATAACCGCGCTGATAGCGGTATTGAAATGGAATCGGCCCTCAATATCGGACGAGACTTTCCGGATGGTCTGGTGAATCTTCCGGCGAAAGTTTTTGAGCTCCCCGGCCAGGGGAGTTTGGTCATCGCAGGGATCAACAGACGAAATATCCCCGCAGTAATCCATGACGATGCGCCAGGTACGGTTTAGAAACCGGAAGGCTCCATCCACACCCTGCTCACTCCATTCCAGGTCTTTTTCCGGCGGGGCCGCAAACAGGCAGAACATCCGCACCGTATCCGCACCGTACTGACGAACCAACTTGTCAGGATCGATCACATTTTTCAGAGATTTGGACATTTTTTCCGTTTTGCCGATCGTCACGGCGGCGCCGCAGTGGGAACATTTTCCGTTTACCGCCTCTTCAGGGAAGAGATAACCATGCTCCGAGCAGCGGCTGGTTTCCTTGCAGACCATCCCCTGGGTCAACAGGTTGGCGAAGGGTTCGTTCACACTCATTACCCCGAAGTCGCGCAGCATTTTGGCATAAAACCGGGCATAAAGGAGATGAAGAATGGCATGCTCGATACCCCCGATGTATTGATCGACGGGGAGCCAGTAATCAACCCGCTTCTTGTCCAGCCCCGGCTTTTCATGGAAATCGGCACAACAGAAACGGGCATAATACCACGAGGATTCGACAAAGGTGTCCATCGTATCCGTTTCACGCCTGGCGGATCCACCACAGGCGGGACAGGCGGTTTCAAGAAAAGACCGATGTCTGGCCAGGGGTGAGCCCCCTTCGCCTGTCAGGCGGACATCGTTCGGCAACACCACCGGGAGCTGCTCTTCAGGCACGGTGACGACGCCGCACTTCTCACAGTAAACAACGGGAATCGGCGCGCCCCAATAACGTTGCCGTGAAATACCCCAGTCCCGCAAGCGATACTGGATTGTTCGCTTCCCCTTGCCGTTTGCTTCGAGGTAATCAGCAATGGTCTCCAGGGCATGGGTATTGATCATGCCGTTGAAGGGCCCCGAATTCACAAGGATACCTTCATCGACGTAGGCTTCGGTCATAGTCGCTCCATCCAGATCCCGGTCTTTCGGCTGAATGACAATAATTCGTTCCAGACCGAATTTTTCGGCAAACTCAAAGTCCCGCTGATCGTGTGTAGGCACGGCCATGACACATCCCGTACCATAATCCGCCAGGACAAAGTTCGCGGCATAGACGGGCATCCTGTAATTCGTCACCGGGTTAAGGCAGTACGTATCGAGGAAAATGCCCTCTTTCTCGTAATAGTCGGACGTACGCATAAGACGGTCCTGCTTTTTTACTTTTTCCACAAACTCCCTGACATTCCCCTCACAGGCTTTGCCCCTGACCAGTTCCATAACCAGGGGGTGTTCCGCTGCAACCAGCATGAATGTCGCCCCGAAAATCGTGTCCTGCCGGGTCGTAAAAACACGGATTTCTCCATCCCTGTCCGCTATGGGGAAAATCAATTCGCAGCCGTAGCTTTTGCCGATCCAGTTCTTTTGCATCGTCACGACGCGTTCCGGCCAGCCCGGCAGATTGTCGCATCCTTCAAGGAGTTCCTCGACATAAGCCGTAATCCGAAAAAACCACTGATCCAGAGTCTCCTCCCTGACTCCGGAACCACACCGCCAGCACAGGCCTGACTCAACCTGCTCGTTCGCCAGAACGGTCCGGCACTGAGGACACCAGTTGACCGTCGAGGTCTTCTTGTAGGCAAGCCCCTTTTCGTACATCCAGATGAAAAAAAGCTGCTCCCATCGATAATAATCGGGATCACACGTCGAAATTTCTCGTTTCCAATCGTAACTGAACCCCATCCGCTGAAGTTGTCTGCGCATGGCGACGATATTTTCGTTGGTCCATTCCGCCGGATGCACGCCCCGTTCGATTGCGGCGTTTTCCGCGGGCATACCGAAGGAGTCCCAGCCCATGGGATGCAGGACATTGTACCCTTTCATGCGCTTGTAACGGGCAACGACATCACCGATGGTATAATTACGAACATGACCGACATGAATTTTCCCCGATGGGTAGGGGAACATCTCGAGGAGATAGTATTTGGGTTTGGCGGGATCTTCGACGACCTGATACAGTTTTTCTTCTTCCCACCGTTTTTGCCAGGCTTCCTCAATTGCCTGGGGGTTGTATTTTCTGTTCATTTCCATTCCGCCTCCCGGCTTTGCGCCGGTTACAAAACCTGTCACGTTGCGAGAAGCAAGATGAGGAACCCGGCGAAAACCGCTCTTTTATATCAGATTAAGTATGCCTGTTTTTTGCAGATTCCGGTTTCAGCTTGTGAAGTCCCCCCTCACCGACATCCGCCAATCGCAAGTTCGCGTACAGGGCATCGAGAATCCCGTTGATGAAAGAACCGGAATTCTCTGATCCGTAGATTTTGCCAAGATCAATGGCTTCGTTGAGTGTCACTTTGGGTGGGATATCATCACAGAAGAGCAATTCAAATACCGCCATGCGAAGAATATTACGGTCCACCTTCGCCATTCTCGATAGGGACCAGTTTTCCGAATGCCTGCTGATCAGTTCATCCAGGTGGTTTCGTTTTTGCCACGTACCTCCAATCAAAAAAGACGAAAAGGTTTTGGCTTCTTCCGGACCCTCGAAATGGGACCAGAACAAATCTATCGCTGTTTCGACATCCCGGTTCGCCACATCGAGCCCGTAAAGAACTTTCAAGGCAATTTCTCTTGCCTTTCTTCTATGACTCATACACCCCTCTGAGTCTGTACGGCGTTACATGGTCCACATCAAACGAAAACCCCTGCATGACGTAACACCGCCGCTGTATCAGACAATCCTTTTCAGCAAATCCACCATTTCAATGGCTGTCATGGCGGCATCCCAACCCTTGTTGCCGGCTTTCGTTCCGGCACGCTCGATGGCCTGTTCAATGGTGTCGGTTGTAAGAACGCCGAACGCGATAGGAACTTCCGTGTCCAGTCCGACATTGGCGATCCCCTTCGAGACTTCAGCGCTGACGTATTCAAAATGGGGTGTGGCGCCCCGAATGACCGCGCCCAGGCAGATGACCGCATCAAACTGGCCGGTCTTGGCCAGCTTCTTCGCCGCGAGGGGCAGTTCAAAAGCGCCGGGCACCTTGTAAATCCTGATATCCTTTTCATCCGCCCCGGCCCGGGTGAGGGCGTCTACCGCCCCTTCGATCAGGCGTCCGCAGATAAAGTCATTGAACCGGCTCGCGGCAATGCCGAACTTCATCCCCTTGGCAACAATTTTACCTTCCGTTACTTTTGGCATCGTTTCCTCTCCGTCTTATTGGGTGTCTTGTCCACCGACCGATTCGCGGGTTTGTCCGCAACGACTCAGCACTTGTCCAGTATATGCCCCATCTTCTTCTTTTTGGTTTTCAGGTAATGAATGTTGGCATCGTTGGGTTTGATCTCGATGGGAACCCTTTCGGTGATGGTCAGCCCATAACCCTCCAGGCCGACAATTTTTTTGGGGTTGTTGGTCAGCATACGGATCTTGCGCACACCGAGATCGACAAGAATCTGGGCGCCGATACCATAATCCCGCAGATCATCTTTGAAGCCCAGCTCGATATTGGCCTCGACCGTATCCTTCCCCTTTTCCTGCAGTTCGTATGCCCGGATCTTGTTGACGAGTCCGATGCCCCGCCCTTCCTGGTGCATGTACACAATAATACCTTTGCCTTCATCATTGATCATGCCCATAGCCCGGCGTAATTGATCACCGCAGTCGCAGCGCTCGGATCCAAAAATATCGCCTGTAACACATTCCGAGTGAACCCGGACGAGAACCTCGTCGTCCTCGCTGATCTCTCCCTTGACAAGGGCGATGTGCTTCATCTCGTCCACATCATTTTCGTAAACGATCATTTTGAAATCACCACCGTAGCGGCTCGGAATGTTCGCCGACGCGGCCCGCCGGATCAGGGACTCGTGTCGCATTCTGTACTCGATCAGGTCAGCAATGGTCACGATCTTCATGTCATGTTCTTTGGCAAAGATCTCGAGATCAGGCATGCGGGCCATCATGCCGTCATCCCGCATGATTTCGCATATAACCCCCGCCTGCTTCAGGTTCGCCAGGCGGGCCAGATCAACGGATCCCTCGGTCTGGCCGGTCCGTACCAGCACACCGCCCCGTTTCGCCCGAATGGGAAAAACGTGGCCGGGACTGACGAGATCATCCGGCTGCACGTCATCGGCAATGGCAGACAGAATGGTCGTCGCCCGATCGGCGGCGGATATCCCTGTTGTAACACCCCGCTTGGCTTCTATTGAAACGGTAAAGGCCGTCCCGAAACGGGAACGGTTATCACGCACCATGGGGTACAACCCCAGTTTGTCCGCGTGTTCTTCCGTCAGGGTAAGACAAATCAGGCCACGGCCGTATTTGGCCATAAAGTTAATTGCCTCCGGCGTAACGAACTGCGCCGCCATACAAAGATCACCCTCATTTTCCCGGTCCTCGTCATCGACCAGAATCACCATTCTGCCACTTTTGATATCGACAATGGCTTCCTTGATTGAACTGACACCCATGATTCACCTTCATATAAATTTATTCCCGTTTTATCGGGTCCTGCTTACTTCAAAAATCCATACTCCGCCAAGACGGACCAATCAAACCCCGTCTTCTCCGAAGTGCCATGCCCACCGGGCTGAACGAACCGCTCGACGTACTTGCCGATGATGTCCGTTTCAATATTCACGGAATCCCCCACCTTTTTCAGACCGAGAGTCGTAACCCGGGCCGTGTGGGGAATCATGTTAACATAAAAACATCCGCTTTCAAACCGGTTTACCGTCAGGCTTACCCCGTCAACCGCAATGGAACCCTTGACGACGATGTATTTACCCGCCTCAGGGGAAACATCGATCCCCAACACAACGGACGATGACTTCAGGACCTTCTCCCGGACAATGCCTACCTCATCGACATGCCCCAGGACGAGGTGTCCCCCGAGAAAGTCCGTCAGGCGGAGGGCCTTTTCCAGGTTCACCCGGTCCCCTGCATGGAGTGTCTTCAGATTGGTTTTTCCCAGGCTCTCGGCAGACACATCGGCGGAAAAACGATCCCTGCTCACAGCGATAACGGTAAGACAGGTGCCGTTCACCGCGATACTGTCTCCCAGACGGACATCGCCCAAATCCAAGCCGCCTTCGACTTCGACGACGGCATCCTGCCCCTTGCGATCAATCCGCCGTACCGTTCCCAAAGCCTGTACAATTCCCGTAAACATGGGTTTTTCCATTATATTCTGAGTCCTGTGGGTCATCCCCACCCATGGCTCTGCTTATCCCTCGTCATCCCCGTCTTCGTTCGTTTTCAGAAATCCCTTTAATTCGTTAAGGAATTCGGTCACATCCCGAAATTGTCTGTAAACAGAGGCAAACCGTACATAGGCCACGCCATCCAGTTCCTGGAGTTCCTTCATAACCTTTTCGCCAATCAACGTCGTCGAAATCTCGTCACCCGAATACTCCTGGCAGGCCCGTTCCACATTTTCCACGATCCGTTCGATGTCTTCTGTTTTGATCCGCCTTTTCTCACAGGCCTTCTTGATGCCGGCACGAATCTTGGTCCGATCAAAAGATTCCCGGCGTCCGTCTTTCTTGACCACGGAGGGAAGCACTTCTTCCACATATTCGTAAGTGGTGAAACGACGCCCGCAGCCCACACATTCCCTGCGGCGCCTGATCGCACTGCCGTCCTTGCTGATCCGCGAATCGATTACGCGGTTCTCGCTGCTGGGACAAAAAGGGCATTTCATCGCCGTACCACCTTGATTCGGGCTTCGGCCAGCATTTCCTCCGCCATTTTATCGGCGTAACCATCCTTGACAACAATCATCGCAATACCGGCATTGATTGCCATTTTCGCGCAGATGATGCACGGCTGGTTCGTACAGTACAGGGTCGCCCCCTTGACACTGACCCCATGCAACGCCGCCTGGATGATCGCATTCTGTTCCGCGTGAAGCCCCCTGCAAAGTTCATGGCGTTCTCCCGAGGGAATTTGCAGTTTATCCCGCAGGCATCCCATCTCCAGGCAATGCCGAAGACCGGAGGGCGCCCCGTTGTAGCCAGTCGCCAAAATCCGCTTGTCCCGGACGAGGACGGCCCCCACCGTGCGACGCAAACAGGTGGAACGCTTCGCAACCAGACCCACAATATCCATGAAGTACTCATCCCAGCCGGGCCTTCCCGTCATCTCCCCCACCCCGTTCTCAGGAGTCACGCACCTCCTGATTCGATTCGGTTTCTCCCTCTCCCCGCGCGATGCGGTTCTCATACAGGGGAAAGCGTTCGCAGAGCGCCTTCACCCCTTCCCCGGCATCCCTGACCTTTTTCTCATCCTCCCGGTTGAGCAGGACCTGGGCAATCAAACGGGCGATCTGTTTCATCTCCGGCTCCTTCATGCCCCGGGTTGTCACAGCAGGGGTGCCAACGCGGATCCCGCTGGTAATCATGGGGCCCTGGGAATCGAAGGGTATGCCGTTTTTGTTGACCGTGATACCGGCCTGATCCAATATTTCCTGGGCTTCCTTCCCGGTCAGGTTTTTGTCGGTCAGATCGACCAGCATGAGGTGGTTGTCCGTACCCCCCGAAACGAGACGGAATCCGAGTTTTGCCAGCTCTTCGGCCATGGCTCCGGCATTTTTCACAATCTGTCCCTGATACTCGCGGAAATCATCCGACAGGGCCTCCCTGAATGCTACGGCCTTGGCGGCAATGACATGCATGAGGGGGCCACCCTGGGTACCCGGAAACACACGACTCCCCAGAACCCTGCTATGGTCTTCCCTGCACATGACCAAGCCACCCCGGGGACCGCGGAGCGTCTTGTGAGTCGTCGAGGTCACAAACTCGCAAAGCGGCACCGGGGTCGGATGATGGCCTGTCGCCACCATGCCCGCAATATGGGCAATATCGGCCAGGATCACGGCTCCGACCTGATCGGCCGCCTCCCGAAAAGCGGCGAAATCGATGATCCGGGAATAGGCGCTCGCCCCGACCACAATCATCTTGGGCCTGTGTTTTTTCGCCAGATCCATCACTTCGTTGTAATCGATCCTCTCCGTCTTCCGATCCACGCCGTAGGGGATAACGTTATAGAATTTACCTGAGAAGTTGGCCGGACTTCCATGGGAAAGATGGCCACCGTGAGAGAGATTCATGCCCAGGATGGTATCCCCCGGCTTGAGCACGGAAAAGTACACCGCCATGTTCGCCTGGGTTCCCGAATGGGGCTGAACGTTTACATAATCGACTCCGAAAAGGGCCTTGCAACGTTCGACCGCCAAGTTTTCCACGATATCGACAAACTCGCAACCGCCGTAATAACGCCTGCCCGGATAACCCTCGGCGTACTTGTTGGTCATAACACAACCCTGTGCTTCCAGCACGGCCTCGCTGACAAAATTCTCCGAAGCGATCAGTTCGATTTTGCCCGTTTGCCTTTCCGTCTCCCATAAAATGGCCCGGGCCACTTCGGGATCTTTCTTCATCAGTTCTGACATGTACGTGTTCCCCTCATTTGTTTCGCCTCTATTTCCCGGATTTTACCGAGACGCCGCCCATGACGTCCTCCGTCGAACTCCGTGACAAGCCACGTCCTTACAATTTTCTCCATGGCAACGGCCTCGGTCTGGCGGCCCGCCAGGATCAAAATATTCGCATCGTTGTGGCGCCGGCTCATTTCCGCGGTGTATTCGTCAAGACACAGAGCCGCCCGAACACCGGGAAACTTGTTCGCCACGATAGACATGCCCACACCGGACCCGCACAGCAGAATCCCCGCCTCATACTCGCCGGAGGAAACCTTTTCCGCCACAAAACAGGCGTAATCAGGATAATCCACGGAATCCGCATTGAACGTCCCGACGTCCAGTGCGCTGATACCCATTTCCCTCTGCACCGACTTCACCGCCTCTTTCAGGGCGTACCCGGCATGGTCCGATCCGATAACCAACTGACGCCACATCGTTTTCATCCGTCAAATTTCTTCATCACCAGTGTCGCATTCACACCCCCGAAACCAAAGGTGTTGGACAGGGCAATCCGAATTTCCTTTCTCCTCGCATGGAGGGGCACATAGTCAAGATCGCATTCCGGATCGGGCTCATCGAGATTGATCGTCGGAGGCAAAACGTGATCACGGATGGCCAGGACCGTAAACACGACCTCGACGCCGCCGGCGGCACCCAGCATATGACCCGTCATGGACTTCGTCGAACTGACCGGGACGCCTGGGGCGCTTTGACCGAAAACCTCCCGGATGGCCTGTGTTTCGTAAAGATCATTCAGGGGCGTTGATGTACCATGGGCATTGATATAGTCCACTTCCTTCGGCACAACACCACCGTCGGCCAGGGCCTCTCTCATGCACCGGACGGCCCCCTCATGCCCGGGTGGCGGCGCCGCCAGGTGAAACGCATCCGATGTCAGACCGTAGCCGATCACTTCACCGTAAATGGCTGCCCCTCTCTTCAACGCAACCGACAACTCCTCCAAAACAACGAGACCACATCCTTCACCGATAACAAAACCGTCCCTTTTCGTGTCGAAAGGGCAACTGGCTTTTTCCGGGACATCGTTCCTGACGGACAGGGCCCGCATGGCGTTGAATCCGGCAACCGCCATGGGGGAAACCGCCGCCTCGGTACCTCCGGCAATCATCAGATCGGCATAACCGTGACGAATAATCCGGAAAGCATCCCCGATGGCATTCGTGCCGGCGGCACAAGCCGTCACCGGGCAGGTAACGGGACCCTTGAATCCATAGCGGATGGAGACATGACCCGCCGCCAGGTTAGCGAGGACCGCCGGGATCATGAAGGTGGCCACCCGCCTGGGTCCCCCCTGCAAAAGGGTCTCCTTTTCTTTTTCGAGAGTGGACAAACCGCCGATACCCGAACCGATAATCACACCGGCGCGCCCGCAGGCAACCGTGGCTTCCCCCGCATCCTGAATCGCCATGTCCGCAGCAGCCAGGGCATAAACGATAAAGTCGTCCAGCCGGCGATATTCTTTTTTGTTGACATGCTGAAGCGGGTCAAAGTCCTTGATTTCTCCCGCAATCTTCGTATTGAAGGCAGACGTGTCGAATCTCGTGATGGCCCCGATACCGGATCTGCCCGCACAGATACCTCTCCAGGAATCTTCGACGGAGTTGCCCAAGGGTGTGACGGCTCCCAAGCCGGTTATAACGACCCTCCTTTTCAAAGACGCTGCCTCTCCATATCAGAAAACGGCCTTCACGAGACACCCCGGCTTTTCAGAAAATCAATCACATCCTGGACGGTCCTGATTTTCTCAAGCTCTTCATCAGCCACCTGAATATGGAAGGTTTCCTCCATCTCCATGATCAGCTCCACGAGATCCAGCGAATCGGCGCCCAGATCATCGATAAACGACGCTTCAGGTACGCACTCCTCCCGGGTTATATCCAACTGTTCCACAATCAAGCTTATAACCTTTTCTTCCAGCGTCATCTGCTCTCCCTTCTCTGTTCCCGAAAATATTGAACTTCAAAATTCATATGCATGACCACCCATGCCCGGTTGGCGCCGGTGGAACCGTCCCCTTCGCACGCCGCACCGATAACGAGATGTCAATTCCTCAACGCCGACAAGGTTCCCCTCAGGGAAGCCGTGTCTTCGACATGCAAAAGCCGAAGGCGGTCATCGACCTGCCTGGCCAGGCCTCCCAGAACCCGTTTCGGGCCCAGTTCCACCATGGTATCGACATCCATCGCGATCATTTTCTCGATTGTTTTCTGCCATTGGACCGGACTTGTAAGCTGCCTGACCAATAGATCCCCCGTTGTTCCGGCATCATGAAAAACCGCCGGATCGCAATTCGGAATAACGGGAACACGGCAGTCACGAATATGGATCTCCCCCAAGTCACGTTGCAATTTTGCAGCGGCTCCTTCCATGAGACCGCAATGGCAGGGCACGCTGATGGCCAGTTTGACGGCCCGGCGCGCCCCTCCGTCGATGGCCCGGGCCATCGCCTCGTCAACAGAATCGGTGTAGCCTGAAACGACAATCTGCTCCGGGGCGTTGATGAGCGATACGGCAACGATTCTCCCCTGCCGGCGGATGTCCTCGCATATCCGGTTTACGGTCTCTTTATTCAGGCCGATAATGGCCGCCATCGCACCGTCTCCCGGCGGCACCGCCTCTTCATGATACCTGGCCCGCGCCCACGCAAGGGGAATGACATCCTCCATGGACAAGGCCCCCGCCGCATACAGGGCGGCATACTCACCCAGGCTGTGTCCCGCAAGGACAAGGGGTTCGCCGTCGTAAGCGTCGGCGAAAACCTCATAAACGGCAATATCCAGGGTCAAAACGGTCATTTGTGTATGGATCGTCAGGTCGAGTGTTTCCTGGGGGCCATGAAAACAAAGAGAGGGGATATCGACACCGATTTCTTCCCCGACCCGATGAAAAACCTCCCTGACCCGCGGGATCTCCCGATAAAGCTCCGCTCCCATTCCCACATACTGGGACCCCTGGCCGGGGAAAATGAAGGCAACCCTGCCCATGAACACCTCTTCGTTCCGGCGTTAACTGGGAATCCCTTTGAGCGCGATGACTTCCCGGCCCTTGTAGGTGCCGCACGCTTTACAGACCCGGTGGGGAAGTTTCGGTTCCCCGCACTGGGGACATTTGGACGTCGAAGGCAACGTCAGGAAGTCATGAGCCCGGCGCATATTCCTTCGGGTCCTGGAATGTCTTTTTACTGGATTTGGCATGATCTATATCCTTTCTCCTGTTACATGAATTTCAATTTCAGATTTTTCAACGCGCCCAGGCGCTCATCGAATTTTTTCTCCCCGCAGGAACAACTGGATGTGTTCAGGTTTGTCCCGCACTGGGAGCAGAGTCCCCGGCAGTTATCCCGACAAAGCACCCGCATGGGAATCTGCAGAACGATCTGTTCAAGAATGATCGGGGCCAGATCGATCGTTTCTTCATCGTAGAATTCAACCTCCATGTCCTCCGCCGTGAGTTCTTTTTCCTCCCGCACGCTTTCCCGCCGAGGGATCAGGGTATAACGAAATCGGTTTTTGACGGGAATGAGGGCTTTTTCAAGACACAGGGAACATTCCGTTTCGATTTCGGTGTCAATATCACCCTCGACAAGGATCGAATCCATGACCTTTCTAACCCGGCAGAAAACATTCGCCTGCCCCATGGAAAAACGGCCCGTTTCACCCTGGGGAAGCAGCTCCTTCAACCACTTCCCATCCCGAAGAAAGGACAGTTCAAGACCCTCCTCCGTGATATTCGGCACATGAATCTTCAATTTTCAAATACTCCCGAACCAGCTCCACGCCGGTTCTCCAAAGGGGATACCCACCCAATATAAAGTGGTGTACTTAATGATAAATTCCTCATCTTGTCAAGTACAATTTGCGCCAAACCGGAACTTCACGGGAGGAGCGTTCCTGCCAAATCCGGCTTGACAAAGAGAGCGCATAAACCTATAAGGGGGCGAAATAATTTATCAAGGATCAGTATGATCACAGCATCAACCCGAGTCAGAACGCGCTTTGCCCCATCGCCGACAGGCTTTCTCCATATCGGGGGAGCCAGAACCGCTCTTTTTAACTGGCTTTACGCCCGACATACAGGAGGCGCCTTTATTCTGCGCATTGAAGACACGGATCAGCAGCGTTCAACGGAGGAATCCACCCAGGCGATCCTCGACGCCATGACCTGGCTCGGCCTGGACTGGGACGAGGGGCCTTTCTTCCAGGCCCAACGGGTGGACCGACACCGGAGCATGGTGGAACAGCTTATTCAGCAGGGGAAGGCCTACCACTGTACCTGCACGCCGGAGGAACTCGAACAAAAACGCAAAGCCGCCCTGGCCGAGGGAAGAAAGCCGAAATACGACGGCACCTGCCGTAACAGGGGGCTCCCTCGGTCGATCAACTCGGTGGTGCGCTTCCGCTGCCCCGAAGCCGGCGCCACAGTCGTGAAAGACCTCATCAAGGGGAATATCGTATTCAACAATGAAGAATTGGACGATCTGATCATCGAGCGGGCCGACAGGTACCCGACCTACAACTTCGCCGTGGTCGTGGACGACGCCGACATGGAGCTCACCCATGTGATCCGTGGTGACGACCATGTCAACAACACGCCCAGACAAATCCTTCTCTACCAGGCCCTGGGTTATGAGGTTCCTCTGTTCGCCCATGTCCCGATGATTCTCGGTCCAGACAAGGCCCGCCTGAGTAAGCGGCACGGTGCCACATCCGTCATGGCATACCGGGACATGGGGTTTCTGCCGGAAGCGCTGGTCAATTACCTGGTTCGCCTCGGCTGGGCTCACGGTGACCAGGAAATCTTCACCGGCGAGGAATTGACAGGTCTGTTTTCCCTGGAGGCTGTGGGCAAGTCCGCAGCCGTTTTCAACCCCGACAAGCTGTTGTGGCTTAACCAGCACTACATCAAGAATTGCCCGACGGATCGCCTGGCTGAGGAGATGAGGCCTTTCTGGCGCGGCATGGGGCTGGATGCGCCGGATACCGATTTTGCCCGCGGCATCGTCATCTCCCTGAAAGAGAGGGCCAAGACTCTCATCGAACTGGCTGAGGGAAGCCTCTTTTATTTTGCCGATGTCCCCGGCTACGAAGAAGAGGCGACGCGCAAGTTCCTCACGCCGGAAGCTTCAGGATACCTGGAAGCCATCGCTGAGGCGTTGCCGTCCCTGGCCGACTATTCCAAAGCGGGTATCGAAAACTTCCTGCGGAGCCTCGCGGAAGAACGGGGCACGAAACTGAAATTTATCGCCCAACCGCTTCGAGTCGCCTTGACCGGAAAAACCGTCAGCCCAGGCATCGACGATGTGATGGCCATTCTCGGCAAAGAGAGGGTGTTGGAGCGACTGCGTCACGCGGTGAATTTTATCGGGAAACAGGCGTTACCCGCTGCGGATTCACCTTGACATTTCGGTCCTGATTGAATAAATAGCATCGTCTTGTCATCCGGGCCCACGGCATGGCCCGCCGGAAACGGTTTCGGGTGACCAGGAAACATAAGCGGTCCCATCGTCTAGTGGTCAGGACGCTGGCCTCTCACGCCGGAAACCGGGGTTCAAGTCCCCGTGGGACCACCAATAGCAAGATCAAGGGGTTGCACCATCGGATGCGACTCCTTTTTTCTTTGCATGATCCTTGTTTCCAACCTCCGGGGTGAGGATCAGATATGCTCTGTTTTTCACGCTTTGTGCGCGTGGCCGGCTCATTCACGTTACGTTTAATCTCTATGCTCGAGGTGCCTCAATTTCAATTACAAGGCCATTCTCTACGCGTCGTTTTCGTCTATTTCCCCCTGGTTCCCGGTATTTGCGTCATCTTTGGAAAGGTTGGCTCATATCGCCGGATTTGGATAGTTTAAGAATCAAAAATCGTTCAATTTAGGTGGGTACTTTGGGTTTAACTCTGGACATACTGATTTGCACCATTGACGAGGGTATCGAAAACATCGCCTCCATCCTTCAGGAAGAAAGGTCTGATGTAACCTACATCGTATCCCATCAAATTACAGACCACAAGTTCCGCCAGATTCCTCCCCCATTGAAAGTTCGAAATGACGTCCTTATTTCTCATATCAAAGGGAGAGGGCTCTCCGCAAACCGGAACAACGCGCTCTCTCTGGCCCGCGGCGACATTGCCGTTTTAGCCGACGACGACATTCTCTATTTGACCGATACTTTTCATCAGGTTCTGAATTCATTTGACGAGAACCCCGATGCCGAAGTGATCTGCTTCAAAATCAAAAACATGGCGTTCTCCGGAGAATATAAACCTTATCCCGCCCGGCCAACCCGGATAAATAAGCTGGGCCGCTATCCTATCAGTTCCATTGAAATTGCATTCCGTGTCGCAGCCGTTCGGGAAAGGCAAATCCGTTTCGACGAAAGGTTCGGATTGGGCAGCCCTGTTGTAATCGGGGGAGAAGAACAGGTTTTCATTGATACTTGTTTATCCCGGGGCTTGAGGGTTCTTTACCTTCCAATATACATCGTTAAACATAACGGCCTGGGCTCAATTGCGAAATTGCCGTTCCATGATATTGAAAGGGCGGTAACGATGAGTGCCGTCGATGCCCAAATCTCTCCCATCATTGCCATTCCCAAGGCCTTTGGGAGAACAGCAAGGTATATGCCACAAATGCTTTCCCACAAAACAAACCCCGTTCATTTTCTTTTCCAATCCCTCAAAGCCATCCATTATATCTGGTCGACAAATAAAAAATGATTCTGTCCCACATATTGTGCGGAGACAAAACGATGAAAAACATGGGTTGCCGATGTTTTGCCGGGCCTGATGTTCCGCATCCTCCATTACTACAGGAGAAGCGTTGAACATGATCCGATGAGGCTTTAGGGGTTTTCAAAGGGGCGGCCAAACCGGACGTGAAAACGGACAGGTCCCTTGTCCCGTCAATGAATGAAGCGCCGGACCCACCAGGTATTGCCTTTCCACCGGTTCCCGACCCTGTCCTGCCCTCACAGGTTTCAATTGACAAAGTCTCCTCAAATGATTAGCCATATTCTCATTGGGATATCACAGGAACACCGTCATTCGCGTGAACCGGAACGCCCTGCGGACGAATCGGCGGGCGGCGAGAACGAGGACGATTCCGGCCGCCCTTCCACGGCCCATCAACCTTCAACCAGTCATGAGGAGCGGACATGAAAGAAACGGATGAAAAGCGGGGGTTAAGCCGCAGATCATTTCTCAGGACCACCGCGGGCACCCTGGCCGTTACGGGGTTCACCGGGATCGGAACATTGCGTGCCGCGGAGGCGGGAAAACTGGCAACGCTCATCGACCTCAGCCTCTGCGACGGTTGTCCCACCATGACCGTACCCGCCTGTGTTTCCGCCTGCAGAGATCTCAACCGGGACACGATTCCGGCCATAGCCGACCCCATCCCGGTACCCTGGCCGCGGAAAACGGTGGAGGACTGGTCGGACAGGCGGGAGATCTCCGACCGGCTTACCCCGTACAACTATCTCTATGTACACCGGGTCGAGATCGACCAGGGAGGCAGACAAAGAACCCTGTTCGTCCCACGGCGCTGCATGCACTGCGACAACCCGGCCTGCGCAACGATCTGCCCCTTCTCGGCGAACCACAAGTTCGAAAACGGCGCCGTCGTCATCAACCAGAACCGATGTTTCGGCGGCGCCAAGTGCAAGGCGGTCTGCCCCTGGAAGATCCCGCAGCGCCAGTCCGGTGTGGGCATTTATCTGCACATCCTGCCGGACTACATGGGAAACGGTGTCATGTACAAGTGCGATCTCTGTCACGATCGTCTCACCCGGGGCGAACAACCGGCCTGCATCGAGGCATGCCCGCGGCAGGCCATGCTCATCGGGCCGCGTGAAGAGATTCTCGCGGAGGCGGAAGGACGCGCCCGAAATATGAGGGGTTACCTCTACGGGAAAGACGAAAACGGGGGCACCTCGACGATCTACGTTTCGCCCGTGTCCTTCGATTTGATCAATGCATCCATGGCCCGTGAACCGGGCAGACCGGGGATGAAGCCGGGTGTGAAAAGAGAAATGGCCGAATCAGACGGTCTGGGAAAGGCCGTTCTTGCGGCACCCGCCCTCGGTGCCGTCGTCGGCGCGGCGGGCGCTTTCAGGTGGCTTGCCGGACGAAAGACAAGGCTGGTAAAGGAGGGGAAAAACAATGGCTGACCGGATTATCAGGGAGAAAAACCGGGCCGTCCGACACGGGTTTGTGGAGCTTACCGAACATTGGGTCATCGCCCTATCCGGTCTTGCCCTCGTCCTTTCCGGATTGTTCCAGAGGCCCGTGGCGAATCGTTATTACATCTCTTCCGTGCCTGGACTGGGCTGGGCCGGGGACTACTTCGTCTCCCTGAAGGTCCACTATGCGGCCTCTCTTCTGTTTATCGCCGCGGCCCTTTTCCATGTCCTCTATCACGGTTTACGGGGCGACCTGGGGATGATCCCCCGCAGGGGGGATATTCGGGCCTCCATGGAGGTAATGAAAAGTTTTTTCGGAAAGGGGGAGGAACCGCCTTTTCACAAGTACCTGCCCGAGCAGCGCCTGGCCTACGCGGGAATGGCGGCGATCATCGCCGTGCTCATCGTCTCCGGGCTTGTCAAGGTGTACAAGAATATCTATGCCCCGGACATGTCCTACACGGTTCTCCTCTGGGCGACATGGGCGCACAACATCGCTCTCATCCTCTTTGTCCTCGCCTTTATCGCCCACGTCGGAGCCGTCCTGCTCAAACCGAACCGCCCCCTGTTCAGGGGGATCCTGACCGGGGCCGTGCGCCTGGACTACGCCGAACGCCGCCACCCGCTGTGGATCGCGGAGATCGCCGGTGAAGTTCCGCCCAAAAAAGAGACATCGGAACCCCGGCAAAGGGAAACCACCCCTGCCGATCCCTGAGCCCTTCCCCGCCGGGGACCACGACCCCATAGGAACTACTGTTCCAGCGGGGCCGTCGGATTCCCCGAGACTGTGTGATTCCGGCGAGATCGGCCCGGAATCATCTTGACGGGTGGGCCGGCTCACCGTATATTCAGCCGCATCGAAGCAACAAGGCACACGCCACAAAATTTCAAACGGAGGTTTTATGATGAAAAAAACAAATCCCCTGACCGTATCTGTGCGTCTTGCCATCCTGGCCGGTATTATGTTTTTCCCTGCCGGTCTCGTTGCCGCCGAACCATCGAAAGGTCAGGTGACAAAAATGTGGGAAAACCAGTACAAAAATGCCAAAGTTCTCGACATCAAATCAAAGGGCGGGGAAAGACTGACAAAACAGCTCCATAACAAGCATTACATCACCCCCATCGGAACCTGCTGGGATTACGACGTGACCGAAATGCAGAAGTGCGGATGCCGCCTGTTCAGCAAGGCCAGTGTCTGCTGCCGCAAGGTCTCTTCAACGGATTGCGAGATTCGCATCGGAAACGCGACTCCCGTGGACTGTACCAAATTCGGGAAACCGAAGTACGGCCTGTCGGGAAACACCGAACCGCAGGATTGCAGGGAACGCCGCGTTCAGATGGATTGCAACAATCGCCGCGACCTGGTCTTCGGACCCGGCAGTGCCGTGGGACCGTGCTATGGGACCGGCGGCGTGGCCCAGGACTGGCCGCCGGCTTTCGTCTGTCCCAACGGGCAGAATACGGTGCTTGACTTCCACAACGGTAAATGCGGCCCGACTCCGGAGGATTGCGGCTGCCGGCTCGTGGAAGAGTGTTCGTCCGAAGAGGGCCTGTCCTGCTATCGGAACTGGAAAAACAAACTGGGCCGTTGACGGGAAAAGACCGTTCACGACATGGCGCCCGCGGGACGGCCCTTCACCGGGAGCCACCCGCGGGTACATCCTCATGCAGAACCCTTTGGATAGCAAAAAGCGCGGGGCCGACGGGTGCCACCCGAGGCTTTCACCCCCCGGATCACTTCCAAAAGGAAACGCATACCACTAATCCCTATCGCCACCTGTTGCCCTTTGCACTTTCGGCGCCTCCTCCAATAAAAAATGGTTTTTCTGTCCCGATTATTTTTGGGTGTGAACGAAACGCCCGGTCAGAATATTCATCCGCATTCCGCCCGGAAATGTGCGGCAACGGGAAAGCCCTTTACCATCCAACGGTTTACAATCGGTAAAATGAACGTGTTTGTGCAAAGTATATCCTCAGAAAACCCGCCACGACAAAATTGGAAAATGCTTTCTTAAACATTTTCCTTTTGTCCCGCTTCATATTGGATGCCTCCTTTTCTTTCTTCTTGCCTTCAATTTCTTTATGGGATTCAGGATCTGACCGCACCTAAACGGCACCAGGTCGCCCATAACGATCATAATCCCCGCTTCCGACACGTCGCAATCCCTTCGTAAATCAGGTCGGTTGGTTCCATGTTTCTTAGCAACGGCGGCAACCCTTGTCAAGAAATTCAGACATCGTATTCAAATCTTGCCTCCAGAGACGGATATGGGTATAGACTCAGACGCCTGCTCGTCCATCGCCTGCTCGTCCATCTCGAAGACGGGTATCATTAACGGTGCAATTTATGAAAGCCGGGGCCGGAACCCACCGAAATGAAAGATGCCAGAACAACAAAACCAGTGAATTCCCCCGGGGTTCAACGGGGGGATACCCTTTTGCTTGTCCCGGAAGACACCGCCACCGAACAATGCCTGATGAAGCTGATGCTTCTCATGTTCAGCAGACCGGAGTTCACGGTGGAATATTTCTCGCCCTATTCGGAACCGTTCGCTCCCCCCCTGAAGACCGCCATTGACCGGGGTGACATGTTTTTACTCAAATCGGAGAGCTTTTACTACAAGGATCACCGAAGGGAACGAACCTACGTGTTCATACCACCGGCCATGGCGGAGGCAAAATCCTGCCCGAAATGGAAACGGGAACGGGTTGCGAAATCCCCGGTCTTTGTCAAAAGCACGCTCTCCCTCTCAAACAGAAAAAAGCAAGAACTCGCCGTATGGTTTGGCACAGTGGGTGCGGACGCAGACCACCAGGCAAGGCGGATAGAAGGGTTCACCTATGACATCTTCCTGAGTTACAGTGAAAGGGACCGGTCCCTCGCCTCGGAAGTCGGCGGTAAGCTCGAAAGGGCGGGAGCGCGTGTTTTCATGGCACAGCAGCCCGGGGCGACAGGCGGCGTTTTCACCGAGGAACTGAGGATCTCACTTCGTGAATCACGGGAGATCTGGCTCATTGTGTCCCCGGACAACTTGCGCAGCGAGTGGGCCATGGCCGAGTGGGGCGCCGCCTGGGTTCTGGGGAAAAAACTGGTTTCCGTGTTGCACGGCTGCCCCGCGCCGCGGTTTCCGTTGAAACCCGGCGATTTATGCTGCGTCGGCGTCACGGGGGCGGGGGAATTGATAAAGGACCATCTGAACACAATTCACGACAGCCCCTAAGGGGGCAAACAGCAAAGCGGCCGTAAAGGGGGCGGAGAGTCGCGTCGGCGTGAAATCGTCGTGTCGAACCGTAAATTTCACCTTGATTTTACCCATGCCATGATGCAGAATAGACTTGTCAAAGTGGTTTCATGGAATTCATGTGGGGGACCGTATCCGACCCCGCATCGAAATCGAACTTTCAAATACATGTAATTGTTGCCACTCCCACCGGCGCAGGAAGCGCTGGATCGTATCGGGTGAAAAGGCGGATCATTGTAACCGGGGGCAGCGGAGAAAAAAACACCGAGCACCCTTTGATGTCCGTAAACCGAATCATGGTGTTGATTATTATAAACCCCACTATCATTCAACAAAGGAGGATTCTATGGACAGCAGCATCTTGAACGCGGCAACAGTTTTAAAGAACAAGGGCGGCAAACTCTACAAAGTACAGCTTGGAGAAATTCTGAAGGATTGCGTCAGCCTGATGAACAGGAAAAGGATCGGTGTCCTCATTGTCCTTGATGATAACGGCAAGCTGGCGGGCGTGATTTCCGAGCGCGATATCATGCGCCTGGTGGAAAGCGAAGAAACCGACCTATGGGAAAAGCCGGTAAAGGATGTCATGACACCCAGAAAAAAACTTTACACGGTGCCCAAAGACACGCGGCTGAATGATGTAATGGGCCTGATGACGGAAAAACGCGTCCGGCATCTTCCCGTCATGGACAGCGACATGGTAATGGGCATTATTTCGATCGGCGACGTGGTGAAGAACCTTCTCGACGAAGCAGCCTTTACGACGGAACAGTTGAAAAAGTACATTCAGGGATATTGATATTCTACGAAAAACATGGCCTGGCGGCCGGCAGCAGGCCGGCCGTTTTTTACAGGAGCGTGACCGTCCGATAAAACAAACGTCGGCACCGTCTCAGGTTTCCAGTGCTTCGAACGCAGCCTCGCTGTTCATGACAAATGCCCGGACAAGAGCATAATCCTTCCTCCCGTCGCAACCTTCAACACCGGTATGGCTATCAACTCCCCAGGGGCGTACCATGGAAATAGCCCGGGCGGCGTTATCCGGGTTCAGACCGCCAGCCAGAATAAGCGGTTTCGAAGAGTGCGTCACCAGAGCCCGACTGACCTTCCAATCGTGAGTCTTCCCGGTGGCTCCGGAGGCGCCGGTCTCCGGGTCGAACGTATCGCTGATAAACGCATCGACCCAGGGCAGCCATCTTTCAACGGCGAGGAATAGGGTTTCCCCGTTATCCGATTTGACGATCAGACTCTTGATGATCGCGAGACCCGGCGCCATCTCCCGCAGTCTTGCTAATTCCCGAACGAGAATTTCCCCATGGATCTGGACAACGGACGCCCCGACCCAACGGCACAGGCGGGCGATATCCCCGGCGCGGTCCAGGTAAGTGATGACCGTTTTTTCAACATCGCCGGGCAGGGACCGGCAAATCCGGCGGGCTTCATCCTCCGTGCAGTCCTCCTCATGCACGTTCAGCCCCAAAGGGAAACCCAGTTGACGCGCACCGGCCCGCAGACAGCAAATGGCCTCGTTCAGATCATGAATTCCCGCAATCTGGATTCTTTCCATTCCACCCCTTTATCCAAACGAGGGCATCACGCATAAAGCAGTCCCGAATTATCTCCCCGACCGTCAAGGCTGAAGAAGTTTGAAACCCGTCGCCTCGTCCAGTCGGCGGCTTGCACCGGTGTCGGCCAGTTCGATGAGAATCACCTCAAGGACATGCCACACCCTGACGCCGTTCCGGACACAGCCCGTCACGACCTTCCCCTTCCGCCCGAAGGCGCCGTGCATATGCAGAACCGGTTTTCCCGTATCGTCGGGAAACAGGGTCCCGACACCGGCGACCTCATGGACATCGTTCAGGACATGCTCCAGAGGTACAATCGGTTTGACACGGCCCTGTTCCGGGCCCACGACCAGGGTGCTGCCCTCATCGGCACCACCCACGGCAAGCAACGCCGCCGCACGGATGTTCTTGGCGTCGGCAAATTTCTCAATTTCTTCGTGGAGAATATCCCCGTCTTCCAGACGGAGAATAAAAACACGCCCTTGTTTTGCCTGGGAATATTTCATCTTATACACCTCTGCCATCACTGTTTTACCCGCCCTCTGTAACACCGTACCGCCGATTATTCCAGCACAAGCCGTTTATCCCGCTGTGAACCGTTATCTCGTTTTAGTTTTTGACCGATAAGATAATGACGATATCTTCGGGAACGCAGGCGGCTACATCCAGGGAATCGGTCTCAACGGCATCGGCATGGAACGACCAGGCAAAGAAATTGACGATGGTCTCTTCAAGACTTCGAGCCATTGTCGAAGGTAAGGACAATCATAGGTCACGGGGAAATGCCCTGATGAGGCGAAGAAACATATTCGATCATCCGACCCTGGTACCCGTCGGGAAGAAAAAACACCCCCAAGCGCCTCCGGCACACCCGGTCAGCGGGAAGACGATAACACGCCGTCACCCGGTTTCGTCCCGAGATCCTGGCCTGGTAGAGGGCCGGATCGGCCCGATTTATGAGTTGCAGGGGATCCCGTTGGGTCGAGGCACCTCCGTTACACACCCGATGCTCACAGTCACCGCGTCCGCAATATCGGACATGACGTGGAGAATGCTCAGGGAATGAACCCCTTCCCGAATCCGTTCAGTCACATCCGGAAGATCCTCTTGCCGGTATCCGGCAGAATGGTCACAAATTCCCCCCCGCCAACAGGGATCAGTTGGCCCTTGAAAGGATCTTGGCCAGACTCCCGTCCTTTTTCATCTCGCCCAGAGCCCTGGAAAAAGCTTCCGCGGCGTTCTCCCCATCCGGGGTACTTTTGAAGGCAAAGTAAACGGCCTGACGGGAAATCGGTTTCGTGGCATCGTAGGTCACAGAGACCCCACCACTTTTCTTCAGCGCCTCGAGTCCGTTCCTCTCCTCGACGACAAACGCGTCAATCCGGCCTGACGCGAGTTTCTTCATATTCGTGACATCATCATCTGCGGAATCGAAAAGGATCTTTCGATTCGACATGAGTTCGGCGGCGTAGGGATAACCACGGGTAATGCCCACTCTTTTACCTTCCAGATCCTCGCTCGTCCTCAACTCCGCCCCCTCCTTCCTGAAAAAGGCAAAGTCCTGTATGGTGTAAACGGGAGATGGTTTGGCGGCCGCTCCGAAAACAAGAAGTACATCCAGGGCCGGGAAAAAACCGTCGAATTTCCCCTGTGAAAAATCTCCCACTATTCTGGGAGGAGGCGCGATTTCAAGATCCAGGACATAGCCCGCACGTTTTGCAACTTCCCTGGCCAGATCGATAAAGACACCCCTGTCTTCACTCTCCACCATTTTGGGAATGGGGTAAGTTCCCATCCTGAGCGATGCCGCCATCAAAGGAGACACGGCAATCATGAACACAATCACCGAACATATTACAACCACTTTCCTCATATCTGACCTTCCTTTACCCATTGTCCGGCTGACCCGTAAAGTGCCCTGTTGCATCCTGTCTCCATCAGGATGCGGCATGGCCGGACCAAAGCCGGCAGCGTGATTCCCCGTCGGCACGTTCAAAGTCTAACCGCTCCCGACGCACACTTCAAGACAAAGATTAGCCCTTCCTGATAAAAGCGAATCCACGGGACTTCGATATGCGAGTCATGTTTTTTGCCCCGTCATCCACAGAACAGAACGCTGAAAAGGCATGAACCGATAAGATATCGTTACCCATTCTTCAGTATTTGTTGTACTATCCGCCCTGCCGTGGGTTGATCCAACTCGCCCGGAAAGCATCACACGGCCCCGCTTCCGGTCAATCCGGCGCAACACGGCGTCTGGAAATTATCAGAAGAGACCGGATTGCGTACCGCTCAACGTCCGACAGGATAGCCCTTAATGGAGGTATGACAAACAGGAGACTGTATGGGACTGATTAAACTGCTCATCAACGACCCGGTCACTTTCTTGCTGCTGACCATTCCGTTACTTTACTCCGTGATCGTCCACGAGCTGGCCCATGGCTGGGTGGCTCTCGTCATGGGGGACAACACCGCCAAACGCCTGGGACGCCTGAGCCTGAACCCGCTGAAACATCTCGATCCCCTGGGAACCCTGATGCTTTTCATCGTCGGATTCGGCTGGGCGAAGCCTGTACCGGTCAACCTACAAAACATTTCGAGCCGCCGGACGGGATTTGTTCTGGTATCCGCCGCCGGTGTTGTGGCCAATACCATTTTTGCCTTTGTCGCGATCCTGCTGACGCAGATCCTGATGCCTCCCCCACAGAGTCCGATGGCGACTTTTCTGTTTTACCTGGCCCAGATCAATATTATTCTGGCGGCCTTCAATCTGATCCCCATTCCACCCCTGGACGGGTCGAAAATCGTCATGGGCCTTCTGCCGGACCACATCCGTCACATCTTTCAGCGCATGGAACCGTACGGCTTTTTCATCATCATCATTATGCTTTACCTGGGCGTTCTGACACCGGTCATCGTATTCTTCCGCCGGATGATCCTCGGTGTTATCGGTTTTTTTCTATGAGGCCGTTGAACAAAGCAAGGAATCGAAAGACAAGGGCGCATGGAGAAAAGAATTCGGTCGCCCCATCACAAAACGATATGACGATACGGCGAACAGGGCCTGACCGTTGACGCATATTCACATGTGAGGGAATGAATGGCAGGAACGCGAATAAATCAAATCGCGAAAACCGGAAAAAAACGCCCCCGATAAAGGCTACCGGGGGCAAAGATTCTCATTTATATACGCTGATTGTACGGGACCGTCCCTACTTCAACTGCTCCGGACACGGAAGGGATACATTCACAGGGCTGACGTATTTAGTCAACACGCTGTCCGTGTCGTTCACCCCCAGTTTCGCAAAGAGGAAGGCAAACTGGTTCTCCAGTTCACCCATAATGGTCCGCATGCGCTCTTCCGGCAACGTCCAGAGTTCCCGTTTGAAGGGACCGAGGCCCTTTTTGCGTGTCTTGTAGAGGAACTGCTCTTCCGTGTCGGAATCCTTCTTTTCGTCGGCGTGCTCCTCCCTGATGAACCGGTAGATCTTCTCCCGTAATTCTGGAGGAAAGGCCTCGCTCTCACAGACGATATTCTGAAATCCCGTCGCCAGATGCACCTCTGCCGTCCCGCGGGCGGGAAATTGATCGAAGGCCTCGTCCGGCAACGTCGAAGCCCCGTGCTGAACCGCCCCGGCGAGACCGTATTCGACGCGGGCCGTTTCGGAGAGCTTTTCCAGGGTATCGAAATCAATTTTGACCTTGGCAACGGTCCCGTCCGGCAGGGGAACCCCTCCATGGGTTGTCCCGGTCTGAACACTGATCTTGCTGATACCCTTCAGCTCCTCGCCATTTTTCTTCAGTTCTTCATGGTAGCCGTCCATAAAGGCCCGCAGCTCTTCGACCGTGCTGTTCTTGCCACCCACTTCTCCGATCTCACCTCCCACGGATACAGTGATCCCCTCAGGCTCCAGGTCCCGAATCATGGCGGTCAACTCAGCTGCGAGGGTATAATTCAAGTCCTGCTGCTCTTTGATCGTCGGTCGGGACAAATCGACCAAGGTCGAGGAGTCGATGTCGATGTTGTAAAATCCCGCATCCAGAGCTTCCCAGATCAGATCTTTCACCGCCTGGGTCTCCTTTTCTGCGTCCTCGGCGAATTTTTTAGCATTGAGCTGAAAATGATCCCCCTGGATAAACAGCGGCCCCCTGTATCCGGTCTTGATGGCGGCCGCAACGATCGCGCTGGTATATTCCGCGGGACGCTGCAGGGTGTAGCCGATCTCCGACCTGGCTATTTCAAAAATAACCGGCCCCACCTGTCCTTTGAATGCCGCCCTCAGAACCGCCTGGGCTGTTTCGTAGGTCAGGGTGCGGATGTTGATGGCCGGAACCGTGAATCCACCGACCTCTTTCCTTCCCATGGCCTCATACAAGGACTGGATCGAGGCCACATAAGCACCCACGGCCGCGCCCGTCTGACGGATCAGCCATCGACAGGCAGCGCAAACATCGGAATCGGCACTGAATACGGCGGAAAAGATGAGCTCGTCAATGAGACGGGATCGCAATTTTCCCTCGTCAATAACCTCGACTCGATCACCGTCGATTTTCAATATCCCCGACAACGCTTCCCTGACCTGTCCTATCGTTTCATATACCGTCACGTTCCGAACCGTCCTTTCTGTTTTCTTTTATCATTCTCAGTAAAACACATCCCACTTCAAATAATCGCCAACCTTGTCCACCTCGAACCGGCTGCCGATATAAATGGGCGATCGCTGCCCCAGTTCCTCCACCGGCACCGTAAGAATATCCCGCTGACCGTCCGTCGCCCGTCCACCCGCCTGTTCGATGATAAAGGCCATGGGCTGGAGCTCAAACAGAAGCCGCAATTTCCCCCTGGGACTGTCCTTCAACGCCGGGTAGGTAAACAGACCGCCTCTTTTAATCAGAACCTGATTTATATCGGGAACAAAACCTCCGCTGTATCGGAGCTTGTATCCTGTTTCTTCCAGGAATTCGATATACTGGAGATGCTCCGGGGTCCATTCGCTTCGCAATCCGCCGGGACTGTAAATCGATCCCTTCTCCTTGAGCCTGATGTTATCCTCGGACAGAACATACTCCCCTTCGCGGTTCAAGACAAACTCATGGCTCCCCTTTCCGGTGGAATACACCATCGTAATGAGAGGACCGTAGGTGATGTACATGGCGGCAACCATTGTGTTGCGACCGATGTCGAAAACGGATTCCCTGTGAATGCCGATGATTGTGCCCATGGAAAGGTTCGTATCCACCAGGGACGAACCGTCCAGGGGATCGGCGGTGATGATAAACTTTTCATGCCCCTTGCCGATCCGCATGACGCTGTCCTGTTCTTCCGATGCGTAGTCCAGAACGAATCCCGAGTGTTCGAGCTGATTCTTCAGGATTTCATCCGCACCGCGATCGAGGGTCAACTGCTCCTCGCCGTAGATATTCTTGAAACCCGCAAGCTTACGGTTCGCCTCATGAATTTTCGCTGAAACGTACTTCCCCATTACGGCTATTTGCCATATCAGGCGGCGCAATTCCTGATCGACCCCGGCCAGCCACATATGCCGCCGCAGATCTATGGAAAACCGAGTGTAATCGCCGATGCCTCCAGCCATAAACATTCCCCTTTCAAAAGTTAACTATTCTTAGCAATTTATCCCCGTTTTGACAAGTCCATTTTTCCGGATCCCGCCATTTAAACATGCGTAACAGACTAATATAATAAGAATATTTCAAGAATTAACCCTTCGACGGACAGTGTGGTTGCACCCCTTGATCCCTTCATCTCTGCTCGACCACATACCCCCGCGCACGCAGCAGATTGACCAGTCCGTCCCGTCCCAGAAGATGGCCCGCCCCGACCACGACAAACGTAACCTCCCGCCTATCCAGGAGAAGTTCGATCTGGGAGAGCCAGTTGAGGTTGCGACGGACGAGGAATTTCTGGTAAAGCTCCGGATAATCGGTGAAGCTTTTCATGAGCATTCTTTCCAGATTTTCGATGTCGCCCCGGGTCCAGAACCGGATCATCTCGCCCATTTCGGACTCCATCGTGTCAAAGTCACGAATGGTCTGTTCAACCAGCCATTCCTGTTCCCGTGAGGACAGGGCGTCGAACAGGCCTATCTGATAACTCAACGTCTCCAGTCCGGAGGTGCTTTTACCCACTGCCCGGGCCCTGGCATAAAAATACCGGTCAACCCCTTTGGCCGGGTCGAACCCCAACTGGTCGAGTTTCAAGCCCATGAGGGTCATGGCCACACTCCAGGGCTTGAAGGCGTCCAGCATCGTGACATCGAGACCGAATTCCGCCGTTTTCTCGGCGAGGTTTTGGTAAAGGGAGGGTGAAAGGCTCCCTCGGAGGGTGTTTCCGTCGATATAAATCGACCGGGACAACATCATGGCCTGGGTATCGGGAGAATCCATCGTTGACATATCGACCTCGAAGACGGCCCGGGAAGATGCGGCGAAGGCTTTTTCGATCGTGTCTTTCAGGGGATAAGCCGTTTCCCTCATGAAATGGATGGACCCCAGCAGATATACGGTGCTGCCGGGCGCTGTAACCCGGAACAGACAGGATTTGCCCATCCCTTCCCGAGCTTGAAGAGCGGATCCGCACAGAAGTAACAGAAAAATGAGGGTAAGACAGAACGCAATTTTTTTCAGTCGGCCGACAGTCATGATTCATCTCCTTTCGCACCGCGCAATGTACAGGTTTTTTCAGGAAACGGCAAAGATGATTGTACCTCCAACACCTCCTCTTTGGTTACCTTTTATTATGAGCCAAACCGTTTTTCAGCTTTCCTTTCTTCCGACTCTTAGGATAAACAAAGGGTTCCCCGGATAACCCGTAAAGGCATAAACCGACGTGAAAACAGGATTCTCCCGTATAAAGAAAAAAATCCTGATATTGATTTTTGTTCTATTCCTACCCATTCCCGCGGCCATGGGTTTGCCACCGTCTCGGATCGTCTCGCTGGCACCGAACGTGACGGAAGTGCTCTACGACCTGGGCCTGGGCGACCGGATCGTCGCGGTCAGCACCTATTGCAATTATCCACCCGATACCGAAGGAAAACCAAAAATCGGCGGCATGTCAAACCCCTCCCTGGAAGCGATTGTCGCCCTGAAGCCGGACATGGTCGTCCTGACGGACGACGGTAATCCCCAAATGATTCAGCAGCGCCTGACGAAACTGAATATCCGGACCTACGTCTTTCGCGCCAGGCGGCTCAACGAACTCCCCGGGGCAATCCGAAAACTCGGGCGGGTCCTGGACGTCGGGGAACAGGGCGACCGCTCAGCCCGGCGAATCGAAAAGGCTTTGAAGAAATATGAGGCGCGGGAACGCAATACCTCCCCCACGGCCAGGCGCCGGGCTCTTTTTGTGATTCAGACGGCACCATTAATGGTCGCGGGAAGGGATACGGCCATTGACGACATCATGAACGTGCTGGGCTTAAGGAACATCGCAGCGGATGCCCCGAACAAATATCCTCACTTTTCTCTGGAGGAAGTGCTGCGCCGGATGCCCGATATCATCTTCATCGTAAAAACCCACGACAACGAAAACCGGCAAACGGCGCAGTTCCTCAAACGTATCCGTCAGACCGAAGCAGTCCGCCACGGCCGGGTTATTTTTGTCGGCGACCCCCTGCTTCGGGTGGGACCGCGTCTCGCGGACGGCATGGATGAAATGGCCGGATCCCTGGAAACACAAAAGAACCGATCTGTCGAATAGCCCGATACCGGGCGCCCGTTTTCCCGCTTGACAAAAACCGCTCACGTCTCTAAAGTCCACGTCGACCGCTTTGTCGGCAAGTCAAGCAGATGGATTCCGGGAAGAGGGGTGTGAATCCCCCGCTGCCCCGCAGCCGTAACGGGAACGAAAGTCCATAATGCCACTGTCATGATGCAACCATGATGGGAAGGCGGGCCGGTAGGTCGCCCGAAGCCGGAATACCGATCCATCGAAGATCCTCGAGGGTGGAGATGTGTTCCGGTCATCATCACGGTTTTTTTTGAAACCACGCCTGTCAGCGTCCATAAAGGCATCGTCAGGCGGTGGACGTCCGCGGGTCTCTCCCGGACGTATTGTCCGGGTCACCCTGTCTTTCGCCGTCCTGTTGTTGCTGGCCGCTTCAGTTGCCCTCGCGACCGGCGCAGGTGGAATCGCCTTCTCCCCCCTGGCCGGGGTATTGCGGGGCTTTTTACCGGGCTCAGGAATTACGGCCGACCCAACAGAGACCAGCATCCTTCTGTCAATCCGCCTGCCCCGCGTTTTACTCGCCGGCATCGTCGGGGCGGCCCTTTCGTCATCCGGGGTGATTTTCCAGGCCCTGCTCCGAAATCCCCTGGCCGACCCTTACATCCTCGGCATCTCCGGCGGTGCCGCTCTGGGAGCCGTTATCGGGATCAGCTTCGGTGCGGCCTTCGCCTCTATCGGCGTACCGGGACTGGCTTTCGGGGGGGCTCTGGTCACAATCTTCCTCATTTTCAGCATATCGAGAACGAGCAGCGGACATTCCGGCACAACCCTTCTCCTGACGGGGGTTATCATCAATGCCTTCTTTTCCGCCTTGATCATGTTTCTCGTCTCCATCAGCACGAGTGGTCGTCTGCACAGTATCCTGTTCTGGTTGATGGGGAACCTGAGTCTGGCGCAAGGTTATGAAATTGCGTCCACCGCAACGGCGCTCCTGATCGGCTTCCTGGTGATGTTCCTTCACGCCCGGCCGCTGAACCTTCTGGCCCTTGGCGATGAGACGGCCATGCAACTCGGGGTGGACACAAAGAGAACCAAAGTCCTCCTTCTGGTGACGGCTTCCCTGGTCACGGCGACAGCCGTTTCCGCCAGCGGAACCATCGGATTCATCGGCCTGATCATCCCTCATATGCTGAGATTCATGCTGGGTCCCGATCACCGCCTGCTCCTGCCGGCATCCGTGCTTTTCGGGGCCACCTTCCTGATTGTCACCGATACGATCGCCCGGAGCATCATGGCGCCGTTTGAACTGCCCGTCGGTGTTGTTACCGCCCTGTGCGGTGCCCCCTATTTCCTCTATCTCATGCGGCGAAGGACCTTCTGACCATGCTCATTCTGAAGGCCGATCACATACATTTTGCCTACAACGCCTCTCCCGTGATCCGGGATGTCAGTTTCGGAATTGAAAAGGGCGATTTTCTGGGCCTGATCGGACCCAACGGGGCGGGTAAAACCACCCTGCTCAAACTGATCGACGGGGTGC
>JAAYKM010000004.1 GCA_012522415.1 Deltaproteobacteria bacterium
AATTCTGGCCGTTCAACGTTTTCGTAATGGAGAAAACCCTGAATCCATCTGCGCTTCACTCGGCAAATCGAAAGCCTGGCTCTACAAGTGGCTAAAACGCCAGGAGCACCATGACAACGAAGACCCCTGGAGCAAGGACTCATCAAGGCGTCCGAAAAACTGCGCCAACAGAACGCCGGATGAAATCGAGGAGATTGTGAAGCTTGTCCGTCTCAGCCTCTACAACAAAGAGGTCTTCTGCGGTGCTAAGGCCATCCTCTGGGAGCTGGAGGACATGGATATTTCGCCTCTGCCGTCGCTCCGCACCATCAACAGGATTTTCGCGCGGAACGAACTGACGCATCTCCGCCGGATTGGCGGAAACAACCGGAGAAGGGCAGATATCATTTCGTTCGTCTGATCCGAAGCGACAAGCGACTGAACATATTCGGAGAGAGCTTTCCCGTGCCGCCGGAGCTGGAACTCGAATACGCCGTCGCCACTATAGATGTCAATGAGCAAAAGCTTACAATTTCTCACGACGGAAAACAGGTGCAAGAAATTGAGTATAAGCGTTAAAGCGTAACGGAATATCAGTCTGCGATGTGCCGGCACATTTTTTCGTCTGCGATGTGCTGGCACTCAACAGGTACTCAAACTGACCACTTCCCGAGCGAACGACAGCAGACGTTTATCGACGGTCTGAGTCGAGGATTCCTCTATTACGGAAGCGTCTTTCACGTCATAGTCTTCGACAACCTGACCGCGGCGGTGGAAAAAGTTCTTCTGGGTGGAAGATCGTCATTGTGCAAGCCTCCTGGAGTCTTTCAACAAATCACGAACTCTGTTTCGGTCTATGAATGCGAAGTGCTCTCCTACTCTTCCCCGACCCGCACCTTGATGCAGACCTTGCGGACCGTCGCCGGGACGAGGGCGCGCTTCTGCGGCATGTGGACGTCCTCGGGAAAGACGATGGCGATGTCGCCCTTCCGCAGAAGGATGAAGTCGCACTCCTTCTCGTAGAAGGTCGCATCGGCCTTGGGATCGTACTCGACGGCGGGCGCCCCGGCGCGTTCAAGCGGCGCGTACCCCAGATACTCGAACCCCTCGGCGACGTAGTGCACGTCGGCGTACACCCGATGCGCCTCCAGCCCGCAGTTGTCCATGGTCTTGGAGACGTACGCCTGCACGAGAGCGAAGACGTCGTCTCCCTCGATGTCGTAGCGTCCCGGCTCCATCGCCGCGACGTCGTGCTCCTTCAGAAATTCGAACGCCTTCCGGAAGCGCTCCCCCAACACATAGTACCGTTCGCAAGTTGCCAGCGTGCCGATGATCATGCTCTTTCCCACCTTCCTATTTTTACGATGCGCTTTCGCGCCCTACCAGTACGATACCATGAAGGGGAAGGGCGTTACAAGAGACCCTATTTCTCTTTCTCCGATGATCGAAATTCCCAGAGAGAACGCAAAAAACTCTCTGGCAAGACGTCCAAGGTCTTGATTTTTCCGACAAAAAATATAAACTAGTCTGAGACTGGTTTGATCGGAGGAAAGATTATGGAAAAAATCGGAGTCTACGAGGCGAAAACACATCTCACGCAACTTATGGATCGCGTTTCCAAGGGTGAAAAATTTACAATCACGAAGCACGGCGTGCCCGTGGCGATTTTGCAGCCCGCCGATTTCTCGAAGACGGAACCCGTACGAGAGGTCATCGAACAGCTGAAGCATTTCCGAAGCGGCCGCCTGCTCGACGGACTTTCCATCCGCGACATGATCAAGGAGGGAAGGCGCTGATGTCCGTGCGCTTCGTGGTGGATACCTCTGTCGCCATGTCATGGTGCTTCGAGGACGAAGGGAACGGCTATGCGGAAACTGTTCTCGAAAGTCTGGAATCGGCGGAGGCCATCGCACCCGCGATCTGGCCTCTTGAAGTAGGGAATGTGCTGCTTGTGGCTGAAAGGAAAAAACGGCTCGGTCAGGCTGCGTCCGTTCGTTTTCTCTCCCTCCTGGGCGCGCTGCCGATCACGGTGGAACAAGAGCCCCCCGAACGCATGTTCAAAGTAATTCTTTCGCTCGCGCGCGCTCATGGACTGTCCACCTACGACGCATCCTACCTGGATCTTGCCATGCGGCTCGATCTTCCTCTAGCCACACTGGACGCCACTCTCGCGAAGGCGGCGAAGAAAAGCGGAGTGCCGCTGTACACCTGTCAAGGGACATCCATTTCCCCGCAGTAAAGGGACACCCACTTTCCCGCAATAGTTCATGGTTTCCCAAAGGAACCTGGGGGTGCTCCGGCGCGAGGGCGTGAAAATCCCGGAGCAGCGGCAAGTCGGTTGACAGACGACATTGGAACGGCCTTTCTTGCTATACTTGTATAGCAAAAAAGGGGGAACTTCCATGCTTGCCATACGACTGGACGAAAAACTCTCCTCGCGCCTGGATGCCCTGGCGCAAAAGACGGGCAGGTCCAAGACATGGTGTGCCCAAAAGGCCATCGAGACATATATTGACGATATGGAGGACGCTGCTCTTGCAGCAGCCGCTTTTGAAGAATACCGTCTCGACGGTGGTGCGTCTTCCCCTCTCGATGAAGTGAGGCGCCGTCTTGGGTTGGAGGATTGAATTCTTTCCTCGTGCCGGGAAGCAACCAGCCCCCGAAGCCTCGCGAATCGTCCGATACCTGTCCGGTCCGGAAAAACTGGAAAGCACCTGTTCCTGCGGCAACGGGCTGAGTCCGGTTTCTGGCGATATCACGTGGGGGCCTGGCGCGTTCTGTGCCGTATTGAAGATGGCCGGTTCCTGGTGCAGGTGGTGGAGATCGGCCATAGAAACACGGTATGCAAATAGCTCCGGAGTTGCTTCCAGTAGTGCCATGTACGATGTCAGCACCGGAAAAGTCGCGTTTTTAGAGTAGCCGCCGTTCAGAGGCTCATTCAAGCTCCCAGTCTTTTCGCGCCTCCCCGTAGGGAATAAAATTCTCACGCCCGGCCGTCTCCAGGTACTGTGAAAGGAGGGGCCGGGCGCGCTCGTCCTCCATCCGGCCTTGGATTGTCATCCCGAGCGAACGCGAGGGATCTCGGGGTTGAGAAGCCCAGAATCAAAAATGAGATTCCTCGGGCTTCGCCCTTCGGAATGACAGCTTTTCGCTTCGCTCGCTCGGGACGACAAGGCAAAGTTGTCATCCCGAGGCAGGTCCCATCGCCGAGGGATCTCGACCTTGCTTTTGCTTGTCACCCCCAGCGAACGCGATCGCCTAACACCCCGGAGGGGAGGAATCTCGGCCATGGAACCACCTCCGGGATTCTTATCGTTAATCAAACCGGAGCGCAGTCAAGAAGGCTACACCCGTGCCGGAACTTCTCCCGGAAAAATTCGAGGAAGGTGCATACCCACTTCAAAAAAAGTATTTTATTTGGTGGTTTTATCATATAATCAACACATCAGGTTTGTTCAAATATGTTTAAAAAAGAGGAAAAGCATGGCATTTGGCCGCAAGGTGACGATTTTTCTTTCAGATGGTGCCCCCTCCGGCATACGGCACGTCGAGATAGCGAACTGGTCAGGACAGGCAATCGCCTGCCCTCGCAGCCGTTTGAATAAACTCAGGGATTGGGTGGAAGCGCAGCGTCCCGGCGTCTATTTTTTACTGGAGAAGCAAACTGCCGAAACGGGCGATCGGAACAGTGACAGATTCCCTCCCGAATTTATGTTTCGGCTTTCGAACTGAACTCGAAATCTTGAGGTCACAAAATGTGACCTCAAGATGGGGTGGACGCAGATATCTTCAATATGCCTTTACTGAGCAGCGAGTTGTTTTTAGCGGTTCTGCGAATTGAAACCGCAATCGCGGTCAGTGTCCAGGAACCCCCCGGCAGCCGGGCGGGAAAGTACCTTCCGAAGGTGGAATGAGGCGGCGGCCACTTTTGTTTAACTGTTGCTTGACTGGAGCGGCGGCTTTTCGGCTCAGTTGCTGTCAACATGCAGTACTTCCGCCGCTTGCGGCCGTTGAGTTGCCTGACCGTTGCTTGACTGCCCGAAAAGCGTTCCCCGCAGCACGCAAAGACGAAGGGGTGTGGCAATGCCTGAATCGGAGGCCAGGACGCGAAAAGCACGCATCGATGCGCGGCTTCGCTCATCCGTCCTCGGCTGGACTCTCATCCGCAGCGACGAAGTTCGCGAC
>JAAYKM010000005.1 GCA_012522415.1 Deltaproteobacteria bacterium
ACCCTCTTCCCCTGCGAGGTTTTGCTGGGCAGGTTCGAGATGGAGGGGAAGGAGATGGTTCAGGCCGCCGTACGCGATATTACGGAACGTGTTAAATCCGAGGAAACCATCCGGGAAAGCGAGAACCGTTTCCGTCTCCTGGCGGAGAGCACGCCTCTGGGAATTGCCGTCCTCAATCCCGAACTGAAGTTCGAGTACTTCAACCCCCGTTTTACGGAGATTTTTGGTTATACGCCGGAAGACTTGCCTGACTGGCGGATATGGTCGGAAAAGGCCTATCCCGATCCCGCATACCGTAATGAATTTGAAATGTTCTATAGGGGGGAGGTCATGGTCAATCCCGAAGCGGGACGGGTGCACCAACGTGTACTCAACACGTTCTGTAAAATCGGAGGCGAGAAGATCATCCATTTCCGTGCCGTGATCATGCCGAACCATCACCACCTCCTGACCTTTGAAGATATTACGGAGTACCGGCAGATGGAAATTCAGCTTCGGGAAGCACAGAAGATGGAGGCAATCGGCACCCTGGCGGGGGGGATAGCCCATGATTTCAACAATCTGCTCATGGGCATTCAGGGCTATGCTTCTCTGATGATGCTCGAAATCGATCAGCAGCATCCCTTCTATAATAATCTGGAAGCCATCGAAAAACAGGTCCGCAGCGGCGCCGATTTAACCCGCCAGCTCCTGGGATACGCCCGGGGAGGACGATACGAGGTCCGCCCGACAGATTTGAACGAACTGATCGAACAGACCCTGGGCCTGTTTTCCCGTACACGGAAGGAGTTGAATATCCACCGTTCCTATGGGAGCGCCCTCTGGGTGACCGATGTCGACCGGACGCAGATCGAACAGGTTCTGCTGAATCTTTTTCTCAACGCATGGCAGGCCATGCCGGGGGGCGGGGACCTCTATCTGGAAACGACCAATATCCTGTTCGATGAGAAGGAGGCTTCGGATATCGACCTTGTCCCCGGGTCTTACGTCAGGATCATCATTCGGGATACCGGTGTCGGCATGGATGAATGGACCCGCCAGCGGATCTTTGAACCTTTCTTTACCACGAAGGAAATGGGCCGTGGCACGGGGTTGGGCTTGGCCACCGTTTACGGTATTATCAAGGGGCACGGGGGGTTCATCGAGGTGCGTTCCGAACGGGGAAGCGGGTCCGTTTTCTTGGTTTACCTGCCGGCGTCCCAGGAGAGCCTGGAGGAGGAAAAGCTCCGGCCCACGCAAGAGCTGAAAAAAGGAAGGGAGACGATTCTGCTGATTGATGACGAAGAAGTGGTTCTGATCGTGACGAGGCGGATTTTAAGAATGCTCGGCTATGGCGTGATCACCGCTTCCTCCGGCCCCGGCGCCATCGAGCTTTATCGTTCCCGATGCGATGAGATCGCCCTGGTCATTCTGGACATGATCATGCCGGGGATGAGCGGCTGCGAAGTATTCGACAGGCTGAAGCGAATCAACAGCGAGGTAAAGGTGATTCTGTCCAGCGGATACAGCCTGGAAGGGCAGGCCCAGGACATTATAGACCAGGGGGCCCTGGCTTTCATTCAGAAACCCTTTTCAGCCAGCAAGCTTTCGGAGAAAATCCGGGAGGTGCTGGAACGGCCGGAGACGGACGGAGGGTAGGGGGCGGGAGAAGACGGGGCGCAAAAAAAGGTGATATCCGGGATGGGCTGACTAAACCATTCATACGCCCCGTCATGGTTCATCTTTTGTCTTGCCGTTTAGGAAACGCGGTTGCAAAGGTGTAGCCGTACTGAACATGTCTTAAGCAAGAGGCCCCAGGATTGTTTCTGGTGTGACGCGGTAACCACGGAGGAAATCAGCCATGGACATCCGTTTCCTGTTTTCCATCTGGATTTCCTCCGGGTAAACGAGACCGTCTGCGGCGGCAATGGCCGGATTGCCGTCCTTTCCGACACGGAGGACCGTTCCCGGTGATGACCCGGACGCGGATGCTTCACCCCGGGCGGCGTAAACTCTCAGTTTTTTCCCGTCCAAAAACGTGTAGGCCCCCGGATTTGGGGACAGGCCACGGATGAGAGAGAGAATTTCGCGGACCCCCTTGCTCCAGTCGATGAGGCCATCCTCTCTTTTGATGCGCGGGGCGAGTGTTGCCCTGCTGTGGTCCTGTTTGACGGGACGGATCGATCCATCTGCGATCATGCCGATCGTCTTCAGAAGCATCTCGGCTCCGAGGACGGCCAGACGGTCATGGAGGCTGCCGAAGTTGTCTCCCGGTGCGATCGGCACCGCCTCCTGCAGCAAAATGTCACCTGAGTCCACCCCCTCGTCCATCTGCATGATCGTCATGCCCGTCATGGTTTCGCCCCGGATCAGGCTCCACTGGATCGGGGCGGCGCCTCGGTATTTCGGGAGCAGGGACGGGTGAACATTGATGCAGCCATAGTGTGGTCGCGTGATCATTTCCATCGGCAGGATCTGACCAAAAGCGACGACAACGACCAATGCCGGCGCCAGGTCACGGAATATTTTCAGAAAGGATTCGTCACGAATTCTTTCGGGTTGAAAGAGCGGAAGGCTAGAGGCCTCGGCAAGGACTTTGACCGGTGGCGGCGTAAGACGGCGGCCCCGGCCGCTGGGACGGTCCGGTTGGGTGACGACGCCTGTCAGAGGCGCCCCGTTCCCGATCAGGATTTTCAACGAAGGAACGGCGAAATCCGGTGTGCCCATGAAAAGAATGGATGGCGCTTGCATGAACTGATCTCCTGTAGAGCGCGAATATAGGGAAACAGCGTTGATGTGTCAAGGGATAAGGGAAAACCGGGGTTATGGCCCTACATGAAATTCAGGGGGTCCACGTCCGCTGTGATGCGGAGGGGGCCTTTCTTGTCCATCAGGAGAATGGTGCGAGCCAGTTCATGCAACGGACCGGTTTCCCGGCCCTTCAAGAGAATCTGCCAGCGGTGGCGGCCCCGGATTTTTTCGATGGGGGACCGTATCGGTCCCATAACCTGGATGTGCCGAAACCGGCGTTCCTTCTCTTGCAGGGAGTCCAGAGTCGATTTCAGGACGGCCAGGTCTTTTTCTCCCTTCTCCCGATGGAGCGTGGAGAAATGTAGGGTAATCATCCTGCTGAATGGTGGAAAGGAAAGCGTTTTTCGGAGAGCCATTTCATCCTCGTAGAAAGAGATGTAATCATGACTTCGGGCTCGAATAATGGCGTAGTGGTCCGGATTGAGGGTCTGAATAACGACGCGCCCGGGAGTTTCCCCCCGGCCGCTACGGCCGGAAACCTGCGTCAGAAGCTGGAAGGTTCGTTCGGCTGCCCGAAAATCGGGCATGTTCAGTGACAGGTCGGCGGAAATAACCCCAATCAGGTTGATATGCGGGAAGTCATGACCCTTGGTGATCATCTGGGTGCCGAGGAGGATATCTATGTCCCTCCTTTCGAGGCGCTTCAGGATGTATTCCCGGCTGCCCCTCCGGGAGATGCTGTCCCGGTCCATTCGTGCGATGACCGCATTGGGAAAATACTTTTTGACCTCTTCTTCCAGGCGTTCCGTGCCGATACCGTAACGTATGATGCGGTTTTTCCCACAGAGGGAGCAGACGGTTGCGACGGGGCTCTGGTGGTCGCAGTAATGGCAGTGAAGACGGTCTGTTTCAGAATGATACGTTAGAGAAACCGAACAGTTGGAACATCTGAACACATGGCCGCAATCCGGGCAGTGGACAAACGTGTGAAAACCCCTTCGGTTGAGAAACAGCAGGATTTGGTGTCCGCCGGCGAGGCTGTCCTCCATGGCGGAAAGGAGGGTACGTGAAAAAACGGGAATAGCCCCCCTTTCATCCCTTTCCTTTGTCATGGCCACCACGGCCACTTCAGGCAGGGGTCGTCCCTCCACGCGGGAGGGCAGTGACAGGTAGGCGTATTTCCCCGTGTGGGCATTGTAAAAGGTCGGCAAAGCCGGTGTGGCGGAACCGAGGACAACGGTGGCTCCATGCTGTTTCCCCTTGACAATGGCGGCGTCCCGACCGTTATAGGGTGTTCGCTCATCCTGTTTGTAGGAGTCGTCGTGTTCTTCATCGACGATGATCAGTCCCAGATTGCGGATGGGGGCAAAAACCGCCGATCTGGCACCCACGACGAAACGGACCTCGCCACGGAGGATACGCTTCCATTGGTCATAGCGAATCCTTTTCGGAATGTCGCTATGCCAGACAGCTATTTCCAGGAGGGGGAAGCGGTTCCCTATTCGCTCAAGAAGCTGCGCGGTCAGGGCGATTTCGGGGACGAGGTACAGAACGCCCCGTCCGGTGCGCAGGGTTTCCCCTATGGCGCGGAGATAGACCTCGGTCTTCCCGCTGCCCGTGACGCCATGGAGAAGGCAAACGGAAAAGGTGGATGCGGCGAGTTTCTCGTGGATATTTTGTACGGCTTCCCCCTGATCCCGGTTGAGAATCGGCGGTTCCATCCCCGGTCCCGCGGGACCACGAAGCCCCCCCCCGGGGGGGATATCCTTTAGCGAGATTTCCAGAACGCCCTTTTCCCGCAGGGCCCTGAACAGAGACGGAGTGTAGGCCTCCCGGCGCCGCAATTCGGCAAGGGCGGTCTCGCCCTGATTTTCAATGTCCTGCAGAAGGGTCCGCTGCCTGTCTGTCAGGGTCACATTCTCCGGAAAGGGCCGTCGTACGGCGACACACTTCACGGTTCCGGCAGAGATTTGCCGTTCCGTCAGTTCCTCGACGACCACCAAATTCCTTTTTTCCAGCGATTTTATGGCTTCTTTCAAGGCTTTTGCGGAGAGAAGGCCTTCAATCTCCGCATGGGTGACGCCTTCAGCACGGTGGCGAAGGAAAGTCAGAAGTTCAGTTTCGTCGGCGGTAAAGCACTCTGTCGGCTCCGCTTCGGTATCCCCTGCCAAGCGGATCACCCGCCTTGTTTTCGGGTTGATTCCTGCGGGAAGAGCCTCGCTCAAGACCCGACCGATTGGTTGCAGATAATAATCGGACAACCACTGGTAGAAAAGGAGGTCATCGGCATCAAAAAGCGGTTCCTCATCAAGAATCCGGATGAGGTCCTTCGTTTTCGGATAATCCGGGGTGGCCAGTACTTCTAAAATATAGCCGGTGAGTGTCCTGCCGCCAAAGTGAACCAGTGCCCGTTTCCCGAGGGCCGTATCCGATTCCAGATCTGGAGGAACCCGGTATACGAAGGTTCTCCCGGTCGGAATGTTCACGGCGACTTTGACAAACACGGCGGCGGTCCTTCGCTGTTTGCCAAAGAAAGAAAAAAAGCGTCCTCTCCCCACGCGACTGGACGTGAGACGGCGGACGCTTGATCGTCATCACCTGAAAAATGAGGACTTACGTCATTCTCCCTTCAGCTTTTCGAGTTTTTCCTGTTTGGTCTTGCATTCGATACAGAGCGTAGTAACGGGTCTTGCCATCAGCCGTTTTTCCGAAATGGTTCCTCCACAGGTGTCACAGATACCAAAGGTTCCGTCGTCAATACGTTTGATTGCTTCCTGCATTTTCGCGATAAGCTTTCTTTCCCGGTCTCGGATGCGCAGCTCAAAGTTCCGGTCCGATTCCAGGGCGGCCCGGTCGGTCGGGTCAGGAAAATTGACCTTCTCGCTGGTCATTTCGGAGACGGTTTTTTCCGCCTCACCCAGAAGTTCGCTGATCTTCTGGGTCAGCATAAATCTGAAAAACGCTAACTTATCCGGTTTCATGGTCATCTGCCACTCCATTATTCCGCAATCTGTCAAAAAGGCCATAACCAATACACGAAAGGCCGTTGTTTGTAAAGCAAAAAATCATCCCGCAAGACAGCCCACTTCCCAGTATGAGATGAATATCGCAGGAATGGAGAGGGAAGTCGTGATGGCTATTTGTCATTGTAAACAGCCCGAATCTTTTCGACGAGGTTCGTCGTTGAGGCGCCCTTGACCTCTGGGATAACGGCAACCCGCCCTCCCCAGCCGCAAACGGTATCGCGGCCGACTATTTTTTCCTCCTTCCAATCGCCTCCTTTGACCAATATGTCCGGCCTCAAAATTCTGATCACTTCCAGGGGTGTCGGCTCATCGAAGATGGTCACGTAATCCACCGATTCCAGAGCGGACATCACGTCAGCCCTTTCCGTCTCGGGCACAATAGGTCTTTTCTCCCCTTTGATGGCCCGGACGGAACGGTCGCTGTTGAGGGCTACCACCAGAATATCGCCTTCCTTTTTTGCCTCCCTCAGATAACGCACATGTCCGACGTGGAGAATATCGAAACAGCCGTTGGTAAAAACGACCCTTTTCCCCTGGCGGCGCAACGTCTCAATTTCCGCTTTCAAGTCTTTTCGTGACAGAATTTTGCTCATCGTTTCCCTTTCCGTCGTCCCCGGGCGGTGCCGTTCAGTAAAGGGCGCGGGCCAGGGTTAAAACCGTCACCGACGGGGCTCCCGCATGTCTCAGCGTGCGTGCGCATTCCCGTACGGTGCTGCCGGTCGTATAGACGTCGTCCACCAGAATAACCTTTCTCCCCTCCAGGGCAACCTTTTTTCTGACCTGGAAGGCCCCCTTGACGCTTTGTTCCCGGTCCCGGCGGCCAAAAGAGACCTGAGGCGGCGTATGAACAGACCGGACTAATGACAGGTAATCCAGTTTCTTGTTGTAGCGTTTGGCGAAAGCCCTTGCCAGAAGCAGGGATTGGTTGAACCCCCGCTCGCGCAGCCGTTTTGTGTGCAGGGGGACGGGTATGACCACGTCGTAATCGCTTAAATCGCAAGCGTGGTAGGAGTAGTCGGCCATCATTTTGCCCAGAGTTTCCCCCACCATCGTATCACCGACGTATTTGCATCGATGAATCATATCCTGGAGGACCCCTTCGTAGGCTGCAACCGACCGTGCCGCCACAAAAGGCGGGGGGGTCAGGAGGCATTTTTCGCAGAGATGATCCGCCGCCGCCGGATCGGCATAGGGGGTTCCGCACGAGGGGCAAAGGGGTGGGGAGCAACGGCGCAAACTGTCCGCACAGCTCCGGCAAACCGCGTAAGGGAGGGCTCTCTCCAGGACTTGCGTGCAGCCCACGCAGCGGGACGGCAAAATGAGGTCGATCAGACTTCGGCCAATGTCGGCAACATTACATTTCATCGCTCAGGGCGGTCAGGCTTTGCGTGTCTTCAGGCACCCTCATTATCGGAGCGTCGGACCAGAGTCGTTCCAGATCGTAAAAAACCCGAACCGGTTCGTGAAAAATGGAAATTACGACGTCGATGTAATCGAGAAGAATCCACTTTCCAACTGCTGTCCCTTCCGTACCGAGGGGGAGGATCCCGGTTTTTTTCATTTTTTCCTGGATGATGGAGGCCAGCGCCTGGACTTCCCGCTCCGAGTCACCGCTCATGATGACGTAATAGTCCGCGAATGAAGAAATATTTTTGATCCCGAGAATAACCAGAGCTTTGGGTTTCTTTTCCAGGGCCGCGTTGACACAGCGTAGAACCAGTTCCTGTGACGTAAGCGCCAGTGTTTCCTCCAATCATGCCTCCCGAATGTAAGTGGTTTCGTCCGTCCGCGAAGGGAACCGGTTTGTCGAACCGACTCCATAAGCGAGGTGGGTGGCGAGCAGGCCGTCGGGCCGCGTCTTCCCCCCTCCCTGTCCAACAATGGGCTTTGGTTATCCCGGTACCAAATAATTCGTGGTGTGTCAATCTCAAAGGCTCCCATTCCGAGTTGATGAATCGAACGTGTTATGATAGAGGGGACCTTGACCGGAGCCGGGATGGATTTCGGTCAACTTACTGAAAACAGAACAGTTATGTTGATGAACCGTTGCCTTTTTCCGTATATCCAGGTTCATATGCCCTTTCATCTCCTGCGGGAAACGTATCTCCCTCTGGTCATGGCTGAGCGTATCAATCCGGAGGTGGCCATCAGTCACCGGGATCTGGATGAGTGTCCCCGGGAAGTTTTTCTAGAAATCGGCGGAAAATTGCAGGAAGCGGGATTGAGGGTAACGGTCCACCTCCCTTTTCTGGATCTGCGGCCCGGGGCGATCGATCCGATGGTTCGCCGGGTGTCGAAAGAGCGTATCGGAGACGCTCTTGATCTGTCCGTTTTCTTCCGGCCCGTTTCCGTCGTATGTCATGCGGCTTTCGACAGCCGCTACTATCCGTCCGATGAAGAGCAATGGCTAAACAACAGCCTGGAAACCTTTCGGTCGTTTCTGCCGCGAGCCCGGACTTTGGCTTGTCCGATCTGTGTGGAGAATGTATACGAAACGACGCCGGTCATACTGAAAAGGCTCCTGGACGGTGTGAACTCTCCATTTCTGCGTTTCTGCTTCGATACGGGGCACCATAACGTTTTTTCAGAGGTGCCGCTCGAAGACTGGATCAATACGCTGAGCCCCTACCTGACCCAGCTTCATCTCCACGATAATCAGGGGAGCCGTGATCAGCATCTGCCGCCGGGGGAGGGTAATTTCCCGTTTGGTGATCTGTTTACCATGCTCAAAAAGAGGAATCTGACGCCGATCGTCACCCTGGAAACCCATTCCCTTGAAAACTTTCGCAAGGCCGTCGCCCGGATCGGGGAAAGCGGGTGGTTTCCTCTGAAAGCGGCCGGGGCGGAGGAAATCGAGAAGGCATCCGGAGAAACCTTGTCATGATGCTCTATATCTGTAAGAGATTGCTCTTCATGATACCGCTTCTCCTCGGGATTACGATTGTCTGCTTCGGCGTCATGCACCTCGCGCCGGGGTCGCCGACGGATATGCAGACCCAGATGAACCCGCGGGCGTCCATTGAAGCGCAGGAGCGGTTGCGGGCCATGTATGGCCTGGACAAGCCCGTTTATGAACAGTACTGGATCTGGCTGAAAAAGGTTGCCGTTTTCGATCTCGGAACATCCTTTTCTCCTGACCGCCGCTCCGTCACGGAAAAGATTCGGGAACGGATTCCCATCACTGTCCTGCTCAATGTCCTGTCTCTCATCCTGATTCTTCTGGTGGCCATTCCCATCGGTGTTCTTTCGGCGGTGCATCAGAATTCTCTGTTCGACCGTCTGACCAGTGTATTCGTTTTTGTGGGTTTTGCCGTGCCGACCTTCTGGCTCGCCCTTTTACTCATGATTTTTTTCGGTGTTCATCTGAACTGGCTGCCTATCTCGGGCCTGCGCTCCCTGAATTACGAGTACATGCCGCCCTGGACGGCTTTCTGTGATCTGCTCAGGCACCTGGTCCTGCCCGTTTTGCTGTCCGCCTTCGGGGGGCTCGCCGGTTTTTCCCGCTTTATGCGATCGAACATGCTCGAAGTGATCCGCCAGGATTACATTACAACGGCCCGGGCCAAGGGCTTGAGTGAACGAACGGTGATTTACAAACATGCCCTGCGTAACGCCCTGCTGCCGGTCATCACCATTCTGGGGTTGTCCGTTCCCGGTCTTATCGGGGGGAGTGTCATTTTTGAGACCATATTTGCCATTCCGGGTATGGGGCAACTTTTCTACATGTCCGTCATGTCAAGGGATTATCCCGTGATCATGGGGATCCTCTATATCGGCGCGATCCTTACCCTGTTCGGCAATCTTCTGGCGGACATATCCTATGCCCTGGCGGATCCGCGCATCCGGATTTCATCTTGATGGACGGGGAAGCCAAAGTCAGGTTGACATGCGGCACGTTATCCTTTAGATAAGACGGCTAATCTATTCAAAATAAGGGGGACATTCCGCTATGCCTTCTGCAGGTTCCGTTGCCGTGGGGAGCAATTTCCACAACAGTGTTCTGGGTATGATTGTCGACGCCGGCGGCGTCGTACAGTTTGTTCTCTTTTTGTTGCTTGTCTTTTCCATTGTCTCGTGGGCCATTATTTTTCTGAAATACCGGGAATTGGGACGGATCAAAAAGGAAAACAACCTGTTTCTCGATCTCTTCATGAAGAAGAACAGGATAGCTGATCTTATCGTCGAAGCCAGAAAATTCAGATATTCGACGGTGGCGGAAGTCTTTCGCGTTGGGTACGCTGAACTCGTCAAGACGACCAAAACGACCAGAACCCCGGGAAGTGATGAGCCGCTTTCCCCATCGGCGGAGGACGGTATGATCGTTTTCCTCGAACGCGCCCTGGCCCGGAGTTGCTCAGCCGAAGCGTCGAAGATGGAGAAAGCTTTGGGTTTTCTGGCAACAACGGGGAACATAAGCCCTTTCCTCGGCCTGTTCGGAACGGTTTGGGGAATCATGGATACGTTCAAGGGTATCGGCGTCCGCGGGTCAGCGACCCTGGCCGTGGTGGCTCCCGGCATATCCGAGGCGCTCATCGCAACGGCGGCCGGTCTGGCCGCAGCGATTCCAGCGGTCATTTTCTATAACTATTACTTGAACCGAATACGCGGAATCAGTATTGAAACGGATAACTTTGCGTCCGATTTTCTGAATCTGATCGACCGTTACTACAGTAGAAGATAACACGCCATGAGGTATTTCAAACGACACCGTTTCTCGGAACACCGTCCCCTGTCGGACATCAACGTCGTCCCCCTCGTAGATGTCGTCCTGGTTTTACTGATCATATTCATGGTGACGGCGCCGATGCTTCAAATGGGGATAGATGTGAACCTGCCCAAGGTGAAAGCAAAGAGCGTGGACATTACCGAGGAAAAACTGGTCCTCAGCATTGATGACAACCGCATGATATTTCTGAATAAAAATCACATTGCCCTGGCGGACCTCCAGACGAAGCTGGAGGCCATTTTCCAGGACCGCATAGACCGGGAAGTCTTCATGAGGGCCGACAAAGAGGTCCCCTACGGTTTTGTCGTCGAAGTCATGTCGGAAATCAGGAAGGCGGGTGTGGACAGGTTGGGGATGGTAACGGAGCCGCCACGCGAGACAGGGGAATGACGGATCCGATTGATACGATTACGCTTGATCCGGGTCTGGTGGAATCCATAGATCACCTGCGGGCGCGTTCCTACGAGAAGCCGGCCCTGGGTTCGGTGTTGGTCTCCTCCATAATGATCCATGCGCTTTTCCTCTCCCTGGTCCTGTTCCGTCCCATGACAACGGCGATGAAACTGACCTTGGGCCCATACTATACAGTCGATCTGGTGCGTGACGTCGAGGTTTCCGGTCGCCGTCTCAATCAGAGTACTTTCTCCAGAGATATGAAAGAACTCCTCGGTGACCAAAGCGGGACGGTGCTGAAAAAAAAGGCGGACACCCTCGAATTGCCGCCGATCAGCAGGCTCGACAGCGGGAAAAAACCGTCGCAGGATGTTGCCGAGGCCATTGAGGAGCTGCGGCGTAAAATGGCAGGGGACAGCCCACCAAAAAGGCCTCCTGCCGTCACCGACGCCCCGGCGTCAACCGGCTCTTCCGCAGCTTTGGACGAGATGAACGCCTACTACGGGGCGGTCTGGTCCCGAATCAGGACGAAATGGGCTTTCCCCGGCGGAATTCTCCCGGGAAACGACCTGGTTGCCGTGGTGCATGTCCGAATCATGAAAAATGGGGCAATTGAGGGGGTTGCCCTGGAAAAACGTTCGGCAAATGCATTTTTCAATGAATCGGCGGTCAAGGCAGTAAAAAAGGCGGCACCGTTTCCTCCCTTTCCTGTCTGGATGAGGGATTCCAGTATCGAAGTGGGGATCCGGTTCCATTCGTCTCAACTCAATATGAGATAGTCATTTCTTTTGAATCCCGATGCGACGCCGGGATTCGCTTGTTCGGGCGGGTTTCGGGATGGAAATGCCTGCTGGTTTGAAGGGAAGGCTTCTTCATGCGAAAAACAGTCATGTTCTGGGTTGGCTTAGCGGTTTTTTGGGGGTCCGTTTGCCTGACGGGGGCATCCGCACGGGTTTATCTCGATATCGATTCCCCCGGTTTTGAAAAATTTCCCCTGGCGATTGCGGATTTTCAGCAGCGGGACGGTGATAGAACATCCTCTGATTAATCGCTTTGGTTTCCGAATGAAATTGGCCGCTATCTGACGATGACGGACTATTTCCAGATCAAGGATCGTCGGGCCTTCCTTGAGTCCTCCGCGGTTTCCCGGGCCGACCCCTTCAAGGTATTTTTCCCCGACTGGACGACAATCGGCGTCGATTTTCTGGTCAAGGGCGTTTTTTCCCTGCAGGGAAACTCATGGGCCACGGAGATCCGTGTTTTCGACACCATCAAGGCGCAGGAAGTGTTTCGTAAAACATATCGGGGCACGCAGGAGGGAAAATCACGGCTGGCCCAGGCGATGGCGGAGGACATCCTGTTTGCCCTGACGGGAACCAGAGGGTTGTTTGATTCAAAGATCACGTTCACGCAAAAGACACCCCTCGGGTCGGAGATTTATGCCATCCCCTTCGACGGTTCACCACCGGCTCCCCTGACGAAGGAGTATGCCCTGGTGGTATCGCCCCACTGGTCTCCGGACGGCCGCTACCTTTCCTATACATCCTACCGAAGCAAGACCCAGGCGGTCTATATCAAGGATGTGGAGCGAAAAACGACCAGACGGGTTTCACCTTATCCGGGAATAAATCTGGCCGGTCCCTGGTCTCCGGACGGAACGAAAATGTTGTTGACCCTGAGTCGGGACGGAAACGGGGAAATTTACACTCTGGAGATTGCCACAGGTAAGCTGGCCCGGATAACCCGGCATTTTGCCATTGACGTTTCTCCCGTCTGGTCTCCCGATGGGAAGCAGATCGCTTTCGTTTCAGACCGGTCCGGATCACCCCAGATTTATATCATGAACGCGGACGGCAGCGGGATCCGAAGGCTGACCGACGAAGGGGCATACAACACGTCCCCCGCCTGGTCACCCAGGGGTGACCGGATTGCCTACGAGAGCCGGACAAATCAGGGGTTTCAAATCTTCACGGTGAACACGCAGGGCGAAGACATTAGGGCGATGACGTCGGCGGAAAAAGGAATTCACGAAAAGCCGGCCTGGTCTCCGGACGGCCGCTATTTGGCGGTCATATCGCGGCAGGGGAGACGCCATCGGCTGGTCATCATTTCAGTCAGCAGTTCCACAACGCGGAAGATTTATGAAACGGACCGGAAGTGCAGCGGCCTGGACTGGACGCGCTGAGCGGTTAATTCTTTTGGAAAAGTTTTTAAGTTGACCGGCACCGGGTCTTTATGTTTTAATATCGTGTATTGTTCGATTCCATACCTTCAGTCCGAGCCCATGGATTTCAAATATCCAAATAGTTGCATAAAACACGATAAGGAGGACGAGCCGATGAAAAATGTCATGCGTAACGTTTTCATAATGATCGTGACCTTGACGGTAGCCATGTTTTTTCTGGGTTGCGCCAAGGAACCGATCGTCAAGCAGGATGTTCCGCAACCGGAAAAACCGGTTGTAGCCGAGCCCGTACAACCCGATACGGGGCCGCTTGCCAGGGTCAGTGAGGCCGTGCCCGACGAGGGGATGCCCTCACAAAAAACCGGCGCCGAGGGTTTGGGTTATTTCAAGGTGGGGGATTATATTTTTTATGATGTACGCTTTGATTTTGACCGGTATTCGCTGCGACCCGAAGACCGGGAAGCCCTAACCCGTCATGCAAGGTGGTTCAAGGATCACCCGGATTATTCGGTTCTGATCGAAGGACACTGTGACGAGAGGGGCACGCAAGAATATAATCTCGCACTGGGGGAACGCAGAGCGGATGCGGTTCGAAAGTATCTGAGCGATTTGGGCGTTTCGGCGGGAAAAATGAGGACGGTCAGCTATGGGAAGGAAATGCCCCTCGATGGTTCGGGGACGGAAGAGGCCTTTGCGAAGAACCGACGAGCCCATTTTGTTGTAACCCCCGATAAATAACGGATGGAGCGGAGGGTAAATATTTGAAGAGAACCCTGAGTGCAATCTCGTTTTGTGTCCTCATGGCTTTGATTGCCGGATGTGCGATGCAAAGTGATCTCAACCGTCTGACCCATCAGCTTCAGGAGCATCAGAGGCAGACAGACGAGTACCTCAAAGCGCATCAGGAGATGCTCGATCGTATGGAGGAATCGGTGACGTCCCTGCATAAAGGGCAGGCCGACGTCGGTGTCGAAATGATGTCCCTGAAAGAGTATCTGCAAGAAGTTCAGGGGTTGAGTGACAAGTGGCGAAAGGATCTGACCCTCCGTTTGAGCCGCAAGGATGAGGAAACCAGGGAGCTCAGAGAGAAACAGGACCGCTTTGTTCTGCGACTCAATTTTCTGGAAACCTACCTGGGTGTGGTGGAAAAGGACACCAAAAGCGAGAACGGGGACAGGAATAAACCGTCAAACGGTGTGACAAAAGATACGCCCAAGGTGTTTTCCGACAAGGATCAGGTTTATGCGGCGGCCTATGATCTATTCAAGGAAGGGATTTACGAAAAGGCCCGGGCACAGTTTCGGGACTTCCTGAAAAATTACCCCAATACGGAGTATTCCGATAACGCTCAGTTCTGGATCGGCGAATGCTACTATTTTGAAGGAAACTATGAGCAGGCCATCCTCGAATACGACAAGGTCACAAAGAATTACCCGAACGGCGACAAGGTGTCGCAAGCCCTCCTGAAGCAGGGACTTGCGTTCGTCAGCATGGGGGATAAAGTCAGTGGGCGATTGATCCTGCAGCAGGTCATCAAGAATTATCCCAATACAAGCCAGGCACGGGTAGCCCGTTCCAAACTGCTGGAATTGAAATAAACCGGATTTTCAGAAACCGGGGGGCCGCCATACGATGCGGCCCCCCTTCTTGATTTGTCGTTTCGTGAGGCACCATACCCCCTGCTTCCCCGGCGAAACATGTCCATAGTATTGGAATCACCATCCTGCTTTCGTCGGGCCGAGAAACCGGGTTCCCGGTTAGAATTTTTCGAGAGGGGGGTTGTGTATCGGACGGATATCCCCTTCATGTAAATCCCTGATTTTCACATGCCGGTTTTGAATGATGATGCGGCCTTCCGCATACAATTGAATCGCCTGCGGGTAGATGCGGTGCTCCTCGCGGAGGATGCGCTCCGCCAGGGTATCCTCCGTGTCCGTTTCCAGAACGGGGACAACGGCCTGGATGATGATCGGTCCTGAATCGACACCCTCATCGGCGAAGTGGACCGTGCATCCGGAAAATTTGACACCGTGATCGAGGGCCTGTTTCTGACCTTGGAGACCGGGAAAGGAAGGAAGAAGCGCCGGATGGATGTTGATGACCCGACGGGGAAAAGTTTTCAGGAATTGAGGAGATAGAACCCGCATGAACCCGGCCATGACGACCAGTTCGACGCCAAAGGCCTTCAAGGTCTCCGCCATGTTCCGGTCGAAGGCCTCCCGGGTGGGGAATCCCCGGTGCCGGATGACGACGGTGGGGATTTCATGAATTTGTGCTCGGGTTAAAGCATAGGCGTCGGGATTGTTCGAGATGACCACGCGGATTGTTGCATCAAGTCGTCCCGCCTCAATGTGGTCGATGATCGACTGGAGGTTGGATCCACTGCCGGAAGCCAGGACACCGATAAGGACCTTTTTCGACATACGGCGACCTCGTGCTTGGTTCCGAAGACATACGGTGCGGTCAAGGGAACCGGGAAAAGAAAAAAATCACTGCCGTTTTTTCGGGGATCAGGGGTTGTCACTGAAGACAACCATCGGATCTTCCTCCTCCCGTTTGTCCACGTAGCCGATCACATAGGCGCGTTCATCCAAATGCACCAGATGCTCCAGAATTTCCTCGGTTTCCTTTTCAGGAACGACCAGGACCATACCGATTCCCATATTGAAAACCTGGAACATTTCCGTTTCGTCAATGTTGCCAAGGCGCTGCAGGACGGAGAAGATCGGTGGAATCTCCCAGGAGCCACGGTCAATGATGGCCATGCAGGGTTTCGGGATAACCCGGGGAATGTTGTCTAAGAAACCGCCGCCGGTTATATGAACGATTCCCCCGATGGCGAAGCTCTTCAAGAGATTCAAAATGGATTTTACGTATATGCTCGTGGGTTTGAGCAATTCTTCGCCGATTGGGCCTCGCAGTTCGTCCACCACCGAATCGACAGTCAGCTTCGCTTTTTCAAAGATGACCTTTCGGACCAGAGAATAACCGTTACTGTGGAGACCGCTGGAGGCGATGCCGATGATCTGGTCTCCCACGCGGATTTCCGAACCGTCGATCAGGCGGTCCGCTTCGGCCACGCCTACACAAAAACCGGCCAGATCGTATTCGTCATCCTTGTAGAAACCCGGCATTTCGGCCGTTTCCCCGCCGAGGAGCGCGCAACCCGCTTCCGTACAACCCCTGACGATACCTTCGACGATCTGAACGTTTATATCCATGCTGATTTTGCCCGTGGCGATGTAATCCAGGAAAAACAGCGGTTCGGCTCCGCTGACGACCACGTCGTTTACCGACATGGCCACCAAATCGATGCCGACGGTGTTATGCCTGTTCATCATCTGGGCGATTTTCAGCTTGGTTCCGACGCCATCGGTTGAGGAGACGAGGATCGGATCCTTGATTTTCTGGGTGTCAAGGTGAAAGAAACCACCGAAGCCGCCGATATTCCCCATGACTTCCTTGCGGGATGTGGATTTGACCATCTGCCTGATTTTCTCGACAAAGGCATTACCACGTCCGATGTCCACACCGGCACTGCTGTAGGTGGTTTTTTCTTCCATAACGATTCCCCGAATTGTTGGCGGCTGTTTTATTTAAGGGAAGGATGTCTTCTCCCAAGATAGGTAAACCAACAGACGTGCCTTCTAGCGCATATCCCATGAATTGTCAAATCATTCCTTGCGGCGCAAGGGGGATTCTGTTAACAATACCATCCTTTGTACCCGTAATCATTGCATTCTCGATTCAACAAAATGAAGAATATACAAACCATTGACGCCATTCTGGACAAAATGGAGAATCCTCTTCGATTCGCTTCCCGGGACGGGTATTTGCATCTCCACCTGCTGCGTGATGTCGAGAGTCTCATGGCGAAGCTCCTGGCCCAACTAAGCCTTGCCCTTCGCCAGTTCGACGGGTTAGCAGGGAGTCGCGAAATAGGACGTATGTTCATGTCCTGGAAAGCCGTTTTCCGGCACTTTGACAGCCTGTCCCTGGAGGAGAAAAAAGAGCGGGTTGAAACGGCCCTCGATCTTCATCGAGACATATCACAGCATCTTCGGCACCATTTCGTGGAACAACCGGAGACTTTGACGCTTTTACATGAGCAACTCCGTCGGGATATGGAACACAATCTGAAAAGGCTCGCCTTGCCCGTCCAGTACGTCCGGGGGGTGGGCCCCCGGATATCCCAGTTGCTGGCAAAGAAAAACCTCAGCCATGTCGAAGACCTGCTTTATTTTTTCCCCCATCGCTATGAGGACCGCCGGTTTGTCAAATCCATCGCGGAAACGGAGGTCGGACGGCGGGAAACCATTGTGGGGACGGCGGCCCGTGTGGACATGCACAGGTACGGGAGGAAGCCGGTATTTGAGGTTGGTTTTCATGACGGATCCGGAACGCTGTCGGCGAAATGGTTCCGGGGCCGGCCTGCCTACCTGAAAAACGTATTCAAAACCGGGCGGCGCTATATCCTCTCCGGTGAAATAACCCGTTATTTTGACGGGAAAACCATGATTCATCCCGATTTTGAGCTGTTCGAAGATGAGGGAGACGACCTGCTGCATTTCAAACGGATTGTTCCCGTTTATTCGGAAACGGAGGGTCTTCGTCAGAAATCCCTCCGCCGGGTCATGATGGATGTGGTGGAACATTATGCGTCAAATCTCATGAGTCCCATACCCGAAGACATCTGCCGGCGTCGCCGGCTGATGGATATGGATCGCGCCATCCGGGACGTTCATTTTCCGCCACAGGATGCGGATTTTCGCCTTCTCAACGACATGCGTTCCGAAGCACACCGGCGTCTGATTTACGATGAGTTCTTTTTTTTCCAACTGGGAATGGCAGTCAAGAAGAAAGGGACGGTCCTGCAATCGGGAATTGCCTTCAAAACGGGGGGCAGTCTCGTGCGGCGATTTTTGGGTCTGCTTCCCTATGAACTGACAGGTGCCCAGAAGCGGGTCATTGCCGAAATCGAGGCGGATATGGGGCGGAATTGCCCCATGAACCGACTGCTGCAGGGTGACGTCGGCTCCGGGAAAACCGTGGTTTCTCTGGTGGCAATGCTGACCGCCTGTGACAATGGCTGCCAGGCGGTGATCATGGTGCCGACGGAAATCCTGGCGGAACAGCACCATCGGGGTATCGGCCCTTGGATGGAGGAATTGGGGGTGAAAACGGCCCTCCTTACGGGCAGTATCGGTGCCGCGGAAAGAAGAACCATGCTGGAGGCTATTCGGGACGGGACCATTCAAATCGTGATCGGTACCCATGCCCTCTTTTCCCGGGATACGGCATTTGCCAATCTCGGACTGGTCGTGATCGACGAACAGCATCGCTTCGGTGTTATTCAGCGGGCCTCCATTCGGGAGAAGGGCTTGAACCCCGATGTTCTGGTGATGACGGCGACCCCGATTCCCCGGACCCTGGCCATGACGGTTTACGGTGACCTGGACGTGTCCGTCATCGACGAACTTCCGCCGGGGCAAAAGCCGATCCGCACGAAGCTCGTCTATGAACAGCAGCGCGAAAAGGTCTATGAGGCGGCCCGCAAGGAACTGGCCCGGGGCAATCAAGTCTTTGTGGTCTATCCGCTGGTCGAGGAATCGGAAACCCTTGATTTGAAGGATGCAACACGCATGGCGGAACATTTGGGGAACGAGGTTTTTCCGGATGAGTCCGTCGGCCTCATCCACGGGAAACTCAAAGCCGCCCGGCGGGAAGAGATCATGACGGCTTTTCAATCCGGCCAGATCCGGATCCTGGTGGCCACGACGGTCATTGAGGTCGGTATCGATGTGCCCCGGGCGTCACTGATGATTATCGAGCATGCGGAACGATTCGGCCTTTCCCAACTGCACCAGTTGCGCGGCCGGGTCGGACGGAGTGATATTCCTTCAACCTGTATTCTTCTGGTGCAGAAAACCGGATCCGAAGATGCCCGACGCCGCTTGAAAGCCATGATCGAATCCCAGGATGGATTTCACAACGCCGAGGCGGATCTGTCGATTCGCGGTCCCGGCGAATTCATGGGGACCCGGCAATCGGGAATGCCCGATTTTCGGGTGGCCAGTATTGTCCGGGACGGGAAAATTCTCGGTGAAGCCAAAAAGGATGCTTTCGATCTGATCGAAACGGATCCGGATTTGGGAAAAGACGAACATTTTTTCCTGAGGGAAGTGCTGAAGAGACGATGGCAAGGCAGGCTGGACATTGCTAAAACCGCCTGATATTCAGGGGAAACGCTTTTGCTGCCTCAATTTGGCCGGATGAATTTGTTTTGACAAAAGAAGGCACCTGTTATAGAAACCGGGCGTGTTTGCCGTGATCCTGAGGGGAACGGGGATCAGGCGGGGGACGCGGCGCACCGCTGCATCGCCGGGGTAAAATAATGGCTGCCGGCCAAGATTCCCGGTCGGCGTTTTAGAGAAGGGGACGGATCCATGAAAGAGTCGATATCGATAGGCTTGATCGGTTTCGGTACCGTCGGTTGCGGTGTGGTAAAGCTGTTGCAGGAAGAAAAGGACCTTTTTGAAAAACGTGTCGGTGCCCGGCTCGTCTTACAAAAGGTGGCCGATCTCGATATCTCAACACCCCGGCCGGTGGTGCCGGAACCGGGATGCCTGACGACGGATGCCGGGGAAGTCATTGCCAACCCGGAGATCGATATTGTCGTGGAACTCATGGGAGGCTATGAGCCGGCCCATTCCTTTCTTGTGGAAGCCATCAGGGCGAAAAAGCATGTCGTGACGGCGAACAAGGCCCTCATCGCCACACATGGAAACGACCTTTTCCGTATAGCCGAAGAAAACGGGGTGGATATCGGTTTCGAAGCCAGTGTGGGCGGAACGATTCCGATCATCAGGACCATCAAGGAAAGCCTCGTTGCCAACCGTATCGAATCGATTTTCGGCATCATGAACGGTACGTCCAATTTCATCCTGACCAAGATGACCGACGACGGAGAAAGTTTTGCCGTTGTTCTCAAGGAAGCCCAGCGTCTCGGGTTTGCCGAGGCCGATCCGACGTTCGACGTCGAGGGAATCGATGCATCCCACAAGCTGGCGATTCTGGTTTCTCTGGCATACGGCAAGAATGTAAGCCTCGAGGAGATCTATGTCGAGGGCATTACGGGTATTACGGAGCAGGATATCGCTTTTGCAAGGGAGCTGGGGTATCGGATCAAGCTGCTGGGCATCGCTGTCGATCGCGGCGATGCCGTTGAAGCCCGGGTTCATCCGACGATGATTCCCTTCAGTCACCTCCTGGCGAATGTGAACACGAATTACAATGCCTTTCATATCGTCGGGAGCGCTTCCGGTCCGATTTTTCTGTACGGGCAAGGGGCGGGCATGATGCCCACGGCATCGGCCGTGATGAGTGATATCGTTGATATCGCACGGAATATCCGTAAAGGTACCGGCTGTCGCGTGCCGGCCCGTTCGGTCCGGGAAAAGGACATGTCGGAGATTCGTCTGCGTCCCTTCGACGAGGTGAGGTCCAACTATTATTTCCGTTTCACCGCTGTAGATCGGCCCGGGGTCCTCTCCAAGATATCCGGCATTCTCGGTGAACGGAATATCAGCATCTCCACCGTGATTCAGAAGGGCAGGACAAAAGAAGGCGCCGTGCCGGTTGTCATGACGACTTACAAGGCGCGGGAGCGAGATGTCCGCGAAGCCCTGCAGGCAATTGACCGGCTGGATGTCGTCCTGGACAAGACCGTACTGATTCGCGTGGAGGACGATGAACTGTGATTTGCGTGAAAAAAATCTATAACCTATGAAATACATCGTGTTGTTGGGAGACGGCATGGGTGATTACCCCCTGACCGAACTCGGTGATCAAACCCCCCTGGAGTATGCCAGGACGCCGAATATGGATCTCATGGCAAGGGAGGGTACCATCGGCTTGATCGATACCATTCCCGAGGGTTTCACCCCCGGGAGCGATGTGGCGAACCTGAGTGTTCTGGGTTACGACCCCCATGAATATTACTCCGGACGGGCGCCTTTGGAAGCCGCCAGCATGGGGATTCATCTCGGTTCCGATGACGTCGCGTTCCGGTGCAACCTGGTGACTTTAACGGACGGACCCGATGCCCGGATGGATGATTTCACCGCTGATCATATCAGCTCCGCCGAGGCGAAAGCGCTTATCCTGGAGCTTCAGGCGGAACTGGGGAATGAAACCTTCCGATTTTATCCCGGTGTGGGTTACCGTCATTTGCTGGTGTGGCGTGGAGGGGATCCTTCGTCAAAAACCACGCCGCCCCATGATATTACCGGTAAGAAAACCGCACCTCATCTGCCCGTCGGGAGTACGAGTGACGTGCTGATCGATTTCATGGAGAGGGCGAAACCCGTTTTGCGAAATCACCCGGTAAATCGGAACCGCCTGTCCAGGGGCAGGAAAGCCGCCAACGCCATCTGGCTTTGGGGGCAGGGTAAGGCTCCGGCTATGGCGCCTCTGACGGAGACGTACCATATTCGGGGCGGAGTCATCTCGGCGGTGGACCTGTTGAACGGAATCGGCGTGTACGCCGGACTGGAAGTGCTGCGTGTCGAAGGCGCCACGGGTTACATCGATACGAACTACCGGGGTAAAGGTGAAAAGGCCCTGGAATGTCTCCAGGAGCGGGATTTTGTTTTTGTCCACGTTGAGGCCCCCGATGAAATGGGGCACGAAGGCAATGTTCAGGGCAAGGTCAAGGCCATTGAAAACTTTGACGAGGCCGTTGTGGGGACCGTCCTGAATGGGCTGAACGCTTTCGATGCCTGGCGTATTTTGGTTCTTTGCGACCATCCGACGCCGATTGTCCGGCGCACCCATACGGCAGACCCCAGCCCCTTTGTCATCCTGTCGTCCCTGGGGAATGAGAATCGGAAAAACGGTGCGGCTTACACGGAAAGAGAGGCGAAGAATGGGGGGATTCTCGTGTCGCCCGGTTATCGGTTGATGAACCTCTTTATCAGGGACTGGGGCCGGTTCGTTGAAGCGTAACCAGACAAGAATCCGTGTCATTTACGCGGACACCGATGCCATGGGGATCGTTTACCACACGAATTATATTAAATGGTTTGAAATCGGTCGCAATGAACTCTTTCGGGAGATGGACATGCCTTATGCCTGGATTGAACAGCAGGGTTACGGTATGCCCTTGACGGAGGTTTTTGCCCATTATCTGTACCCGGCTGAGTACGACCAGTTGCTGTGGGTGGAAACGGGAATCGGCTTTGTGAAACGGGCCAGCCTCCGGTTTGACTATGTGATATGGGATGAGCCCCGGGAAAGGATGCTGGTGGAGGGACACACGGTCCATGCTTTTGTTGATCGGGGACGGAGGATTGTCAGAATCCCCCCCCTCATTTTGGACCGGATCAGAAAAACGGAAGAAACGGGAGAAACATATGGCGGATAAAATGACGAGGATGGACCTGGAAGAGCCGGACAAGCTGCAGGTGTTGTTTGAAGAATCCCTGGAATATGTGCAGCGTAACCGAACCAGAATCACAATCATCGCCACAGTGGTTGTTATTGTGGTTTTACTGGTTGCGGGCTGGTTCCTCTACAGCCGGATCTGTGAAAACAAGGCCCTTGCGCTCTATCAACCCGCTTTCCTTCTGGAAAAATCGGGGGACGCCAAGAAGGTGACGACGGCGGTCAAACAGTACAGAGATCTCCTTGACGCCTATCCGCGAAGCAATGCCGCCGTTTTGGCCTCCTATCGACTGGGCAACCTCTCCTTTAAAATGAACCGTTACGACGAAGCCATTGTCTTTTACAACCGATATCTGGGACGGGCGTCCAAGAGCAGCGATTTGACCACCCTTGTTTTGAGTGCTCTGGGGGCTTCACACGAAGCGAAGAAGGACCTGAAGAAAGCCCTGGAATATTACGAGAAGGCGATCGTTACGCCTGTCGATAACGGGTTCGTCGCCCTCAATTACCAAAACATCGCCCGTATTTACGAGGAGATGAATGACAAGGCCAAGGCCCTCGATTATTATGAAAAAGCACTGGCGATTACAGTCGATCCGGCCACGGAACTCTTCATCAAAAGAAAAATCGCCCTGAACAGCTGACCCAGCCAGTCTGGTACAATAGAGAGGAAGCAAGACGCAATGAAAGTTCTGATGTCAGGAAACGAGGCGATCGCCCGTGGCGCCTACGAACACGGAGTCCGTTTCGCCGCCGGGTATCCCGGGACACCGAGTACGGAGATCATGGAGACCTTCGCCCGGTATGAAGGCGTGTACGCCGAATGGTCGCCCAACGAAAAGGTTGCCCTTGAAGCCGCAATCGGAGCGGCCGTAGGCGGCGAAAAAGCCATGGCCGTCATGAAACACGTCGGGGTCAATGTTGCGGCCGATCCCCTGTTTACGGTAAGTTATACCGGAACGAATCGGGCCCTTGTCATTATATCCGCCGACGACCCCTCCATGCACAGTTCCCAGAACGAACAGGATAACCGCAATTACGCCAAATTCGCCAAGGTTCCCATGCTGGAGCCCTCCGACAGCCGGGAGGCGAAGGCATATATCAAGGTCGCCCTCGACCTGAGCGAGGAGTTCGATACCCCCGTATTTTTGCGGACGACGACCCGGGTGGCCCATTCGAAATCCATCGTCGAACTGGAAGAGCCAATTCCGTGGGAAGACAAGACGGGGGTGAAAATCAACGCGGCTAAATATGTTATGGTACCCGGCAATGCACGGGTGCGCAGGCAGGCGCTGGAGACAAGAACGGCGGCCTTAAAGCAATTTGCCGAAAAAACGCCTCTGAACCGGGTCGAGATGGGAAGCAGGGAGGTGGGCATCATTACATCGGGCATGCCCTATAATTACGCGAAGGACGCCTTTCCGGACTATTCCTATCTGAAGCTCGGCATGCCGTACCCGCTGCCGGAGAAGCTTATCCGCAATTTTGCCTCAAAAGTGAAAAAGCTTTACGTGGTCGAGGAACTCGATCCGTTTCTGGAAGAGCAGATCAAAGCCATGGGTATCGACGTTACAGGGAAATCCATATTCCCCTTTGCGAATGAATTTGATCCCGGCATCGTCTCTTCCGCCATCAGCGGATGTGCCGAGATCGGCGCCATCCCTGCGGCACCGGATGTCCCCCCGCGACCGCCCAATCTCTGCCCGGGCTGTCCGCACCGGGGTGTGTTTTACGTTCTGGGAAAGCTGGGCGCCTTCGTATCCGGTGATATCGGCTGCTATACCCTTTCCTTCATGAAACCCCTGGAGGGCCTCCATTCGACGGTCTGCATGGGGGCAAGCATCGGCATGGCCCATGGCATGAGCAAGGCCCTCGGTGACGGGGGAAAAGGCAGGGTCGTTGCCGTCATCGGCGATTCCACGTTTGTCCATTCGGGCATGACGCCTCTTTTGAATATGGCCTACAACGGGAGTGATGCGGTGGTCGTCATCTGTGATAATTCCACCACGGCCATGACGGGGATGCAGGAACATCCGGCCACGGGTTACACCCTCCAGGGGCGGCCGGCCAAAAAACTGGATTTTGCCGCTCTGGCCGGGGTTTTTGGTATCGAGAATGTCGAGACCGTCGATCCGTTTGACTTAAAGCAGGTCCGGAAGGTCATGAAAAAGGAGCTGGCGGGCACCGGTCCTTCCGTCGTCATCGCCGAAAGCCCCTGTGTCCTCTTCCGTCGGGCCAATCCCGTCATCGGGAAGCCGCTCATGGTCGATCCGGAAAAATGCAACGGGTGCAAGCTCTGTCTCGGCCTGAGTTGCCCCCCTATTTCATGGCGTCCTTTTTCCGAAATGTCGGAAGGGACCTACGAAAAAAAGACGAAAAACCAGGAAGGGATTGCCTTTATCGAAAGCGTGTACTGTACGGGATGTACGCTGTGTCAGCAGCTGTGCAAGGCTGGGGCGATTGTGGAGGAGGAATGAGCCATGAAGAATAACGTGACCAGCGTCTATATGGTTGGTGTCGGCGGCCAGGGAATCATCCGGGCGAGCGATATTCTCTGTGAGGTCGTCATGAGATCGGGCCTCGACGTCAAAAAAAGTGAAGTCCACGGTATGGCTCAACGGGGCGGCAGCGTTACGAGTCACGTCCGTTACGGAGAAAGGGTTTACTCGCCCCTCGCCGCGAAAGGCGGGGTCGATATTCTCGTGGCCTTTGAAAGACTGGAGGCTCTGCGTAATCTGGATTATGTGAAGCCAGACGGACGGGTCATCATGAGTGAACTCGAGCTCTATCCCCCGGCCGTGAACCTGGGTGTGGCGCCCTACCCGGAAGGGGTCGCCGAGACAGTCCGGAAACGGGTGTCGGACGTGAAGGAAATCAACACCACCCGGATCGCCGTCAAGGCCGGCAATATCAGGGCTGAAAATACGGTTCTTTTGGGGGTCCTTTCTACCTATCTCGACGTCGACGTCAGGATATGGAGCCAGGTGCTCCACGATTCTTTTCCGCCCAAGCTGCGGGATGTGAACCTGCGGGCGTTCGAGGCAGGACGGGCCGCCTGACGGACGGAACGACCACCTATCCAAGGACTTTGAAGGGGCGGTATTTCCGGGGACGGTGAAGCAGATGCAAAAAAGGAAAACGACCAGAACCGTCCATGTCGGGGATGTACGGATAGGCGGTGATGCCCCGGTGGCAGTCCAGTCCATGACCTCCACCGACACCCGTGATGTACAGGCGACATGCGAGCAGATCGGGAAACTGGCCGGGGCCGGCTGTGAGATTGTCCGGGTAGCGGTTCCGGATCTGGAGGCCGTCTCTGTTTTATCCGAAATTCGCAGGCGATCCCCCCTCCCGATTGTCGCCGATATTCACTTTGACGACCGCCTGGCCCTGCTGGCCATTGGTCAAGGCGTGGACGGCATCCGTATCAATCCCGGCAACATTCCCAGAGAAAAGTTCAAGGACATTGCTCTGGCGGCCAAGGACCGTGGCGTTTGCATGCGGCTGGGCATCAACGGCGGTTCCCTCGAAAAAGACCTCCTGGCCCGGCATGGCGGCCCCACGGCACCGGCTCTCGCGGAAAGCGCCTTGCGGAGTGTCGCTTATCTGGAGGAGCTGGGGTTTGGCAATCTCAAGGTATCCCTGAAATCGTCGAACGTGGCAACCATGATCGATGCCTGTCGGGTGTTTTCGCAGAAGTGTGACTATCCCCTGCACCTGGGCGTATCCGAAGCCGGGACACTCCTTCCCTCTGCCATGAAATCCTCCGTGGGAGTCGAGATTTTGCTGGCCGAAGGGATCGGTGACACCATCCGGGTGTCGGTGACGGGTGATCCGGTTCAGGAGATGGCCGTCGCCTGGGGAATTCTCCGGGCATTGAACCTCCGTGAACGGGGCCCTGAAATCATCTCCTGCCCGACCTGTGGACGCTGCGAAATCGATCTTCCGGCTTTGGTAAAGGAAGCCGAGCGGAAATTGGCCCATGTGGAAACACCGCTGAAAATCGCCCTGATGGGATGCGTGGTGAATGGTCCCGGCGAGGCGGTGGAGGCGGATATCGGGATCGCCGGCGGTAAAGGAAGCGGAATGCTGTTCAAGAAAGGGCGGGTCGTACGAAAAATCAGGGAGTCGGAATTTATCCCGGTTCTTCTCGCCGAGGTCGAAAAAATGGCGGGTAAAATCATCGTTCATTGATCATATTCTTTTGCAAAGGGGACCGGTTTGCTTCCTCGTTTTCTCTTCCCCTAATCAAATCCTCAACAGCGCGGCCGAAGGTCCGGCATATCAAAGGAAGGGTGCCGATATCTCGTGGGGAAACCTCATTTTGTCCAAGGTCCATTACCGGTGCATGGCTGAGCGGATGGCCGCAACGTGACTCCGGGGTTTTTGGATGCATTCCGGCGCCGGTTATGGTACCTTGAAACCGCATTCTCTTTTCCTGCATCAAAAGCACGGGAGCGCGGAACAATCATTCATCGGGGAGGCGTCATGCGCTATTCGAATCTTTTTTTACCCACCGTCAAGGAGGTTCCCTCCGATGCGGAAATAGCCAGTCATCAGCTGATGATCCGGGCGGGCCTGATCAGAAAGTTGACCAGTGGCATTTATTCTTATCTGCCCCTTGGCCTGAGAACCGTTCGGAAGGTGGAGCAGATCGTACGTGAGGAGATGAACCGGGCAGGCGCCCAGGAGGTCTTCCTGCCCATGGTCCAGCCGGCGGAACTCTGGCAGGAATCGGGCCGCTGGGTTTTCTACGGCAAGGAATTGCTGCGTTTCCGGGATCGGCATGACCGTGAGTACTGTCTGGGCCCGACTCACGAGGAAGTCATCACCGATCTTGTACGCAACGAGATTAAAACGTACCGGCAACTTCCCCGGAACCTCTACCAGATTCAAACGAAATTTCGTGATGAAATCCGGCCGCGTTTCGGTGTTATGCGCTGCCGCGAATTCAGTATGAAGGATGCGTACAGCTTCGACGCCGATGACGAAGGGGCCGATTTGAGTTACGGCAGGATGTTTGAGGCCTATCAGCGGATTTTTGCCCGTTGCGGCCTGGTGTTCCGGTCCGTCGAAGCCGATACGGGTTCCATAGGCGGTAGTTTTTCCCACGAATTCATGGTCATGGCGGCCTCCGGTGAAGACGGGATTGTTTACTGCGACCGTTGCACTTACGCGGCGAACCTGGAAAAGGCTGAGGTCTCGGAACCGGAGGGGCCTTCGGCCGACAAGGGAGCCCTGGCGCCCCTGGAGGAGGTGCATACCCCTGGCGTCAGGACCATCGAAGAGGTCTGCGCCTTTCTGCGGGTTACACCGGCCGATGTGGTCAAAACACTGATCTTCAATGCCGACGGCAAGGCGGTGGCCGTCCTGGTCCGGGGCGACGAGGAGGTCAATGAAATCAAAGTCCGGAATTACCTGGGATGTGATGAACTGGAATTGGCGGGGGACGATATGATCCTCGCCGTCACGGGATCCCCCAGGGGGTTTGCCGGTGCTGTTGGAATTGGAACCCGTATTATCGCCGATTACTCCCTCATGGGCATGAAAAACATGGTCATGGGGGCCAATCGTGAGGATTACCATGTGAAAAACGTCAACCTGGACCGCGATTTCAGGGCCGACGAATTTGCCGACCTCAGGGTGGTCCGGGAAGGTGATGTCTGTCCCCGCTGCCAGGGAACGCTCACCTTTGCCCGGGGCATCGAGGTGGGGCATGTGTTCAAGTTGGGGACGAAATACAGCAAAGCCCTGAAGGCCGTCTATCTGGACAAGAACGGCAGGGAACAGGTCATGGTCATGGGATGTTACGGTATCGGCATTACCAGAACGGTGGCCGCCGCCATTGAGCAGTATCATGACGACGATGGCATCATCTGGCCCGTGCCAATCGCTCCGTTCCAGGTGATCATCACGCCGGTGAACAGCAACGAAAAAGCCCTGTGCACGGCGGCGGAGGATCTCTATCGGAGCCTGGCGGACAAAGGGGTGGACGTACTTCTCGACGACCGGGATGAGAGGGCGGGGGTTAAATTTAAGGACGCCGACCTGATCGGCATTCCTTATCGTGTGACGATTGGGCCCAAAAAGCTCGCGGAAGGAAAAGTCGAAGTCAAGAATCGTAAAACCGGTGACGTGCTGGATGTCGATCTCGCCGGGGTGACGGATTATCTGGCGGCGGCCGTCAACACCGAGCTGGAAGGATTGGGCTGAGGTTCTGTGGATGGTTTGGCGTTTCATTTGGCGTTTCAGTTGTGTCCATTGATTTGAAGAAACCCTATGCTGCGTATCACCGACATCCTGGATGAAGCCGGGACATATCTCAACCCCGATGACCTGGAAATCATCGAAAAAGCCTACATCTATTCGGCGACGGTTCATCAGGGACAGGTACGCCTCTCCGGAGAACCCTACCTGACCCATCCCATGGAAGTGGCGGGGATTCTCGTCGGCATGGAAGTCGATGCGGCGACGATTGTGACGGGGCTGCTCCACGATACGGTGGAGGATACCCTGGCCACCCTGCCTGAAATCGAGGAGGCCTTCGGGAAGGATGTCGTGTTTCTCGTCGACGGGCTGACCAAAATCAGCAAAATCACCTTTGAAAGCAAGGAAGAACGTCAGGCGGAAAATTTCCGCAAGATGATCCTGGCCATGTCCACGGATATCCGGATTCTTCTGGTTAAGCTGGCCGACCGTCTTCACAACATGCGCACCCTGGAGTTTCATCCCCCTGAAAAACAGAAGTACATCGCCAAAGAAACGATGGACCTCTTCGCCCCCCTGGCGAATCGCCTCGGGATAAACTGGATGAAAACCGAGTTGGAGGATCTGGCGTTCCGCTATCTGAATCATGAGGATTACAATGAACTGGCTCGGCGGGTGGCGAAAAAGAGGGAGGAACGGGAACAGTACACGGAGGAAGTGCGCAAAATCATCGCCGATGAAATGGCGAAGTACGATCTGAAGTGCGAGGTCGAGGGCAGGCCCAAGCATTTTTACGGAATCTACAAGAAAATGCGGGAGCAGCGAATCGACTTCGACGAGGTATATGACCTGACAGCCTTTCGGGTCATTCTTGATTCCGACAAGGAAAAGGACTGCTATGAGGCCCTGAGCATCGTTCACGCCCACTGGAAGCCGATTCCCGGGCGGTTCAAGGATTATATCGCCATCCCCAAGGTAAACAACTACCGTTCCCTGCACACGACGGTTATCGGGCCGTACGGCGAGCGGGTCGAAATTCAGATTCGCACGCGGGAAATGCACGAGTGGGCGGAAGAGGGGATTGCGGCGCACTGGCGCTATAAGGAAAAACGGTCCCTTTACCAGGGAAGCGATGAGGAGCAGATCAAAAAACTCCGGGAGCTTCTGGAGGTGCAGAAGGATCTGACGAACCCGCGTGAATTCATGTCCAACCTGAAGCTGGCCCTGTTCCCGGACGAAGTGTACGTCTTTACGCCCGACGGTGATGTCCGTTCATTTCCCAAGGGTTCAACGCCAATCGATTTTGCCTACAGTATCCATACGGATGTCGGTCATCAGTGTATCGGCGCCAAGGTCAACCGGAGCATTGTTCCCCTGAAGTATGAACTCCAGAACGGCGACACGGTGGAAATCATCACCCAGTCGGGCCATCACCCGAGTAAGGATTGGTTGAAGTTCGCCGTGACTTCCCGGGCCCGGCAGAAGATCAAATACTGGATCAATACGGAAGAACGGATCAAAAGCATCGCCCTCGGCCGGGATCTGCTGGAGAGGGAATTCCGGAAGCGAAATCTCAAATACGGTCAATTTATCAAGTCCGAAGAAATCAAACAGATATACGAGGATTATTCACTGAATTCGCTCGACGATCTCCTTGCCATGGTGGGTTATTTCAAGTTGTCGCCGAAGAGGGTCGTCAACTACATGCTGCCGGAACCGGAAGAGGAAGGCACGGAAGAAAAGTCGGCCCTGCCTGTCAGGAGAAGGGATCGCCCCAAATCATCCGCCGGCATCTCCCTTACCGGTATCGAGGATATCTTGGTCCGTTTCGGCAAGTGCTGCGATCCGATCCCCGGCGACGAAGTTCTCGGCTTCGTTTCACGGGGGCGGGGCATCACGGTGCATAAGGCCGATTGCCCGAATATTCAGGGGGCCGAGCCGGACCGCCTTGTCGAGCTGGAATGGAACATCAAGGAACGTCACACCTACCCGGTTCACATCCGGGTGGTGTGCAAAGACACAAAGGGCGCCCTGGCGGAGATCAGCGCCGTTATTGCGTCGTCTGATGTGAATATCAGCCAGGCCCATGTTGACACGGGAGATTTGAGTGCCGTCCTCAATTTCCGGGTTGAAGTCAGTGACTTGGACCAGTTCAATAAGATCGTATCGGCAATAAAACGTATCAAAAACGTGCAATCTGTCGAACGGCTTCGACATGTTTAGTCGAATTCGCGGTTGACAGGGCGCATTTTTTTGCTGTAAGAGGCTCAGTCATCAATCGGGGAGTACACGGAACATCATGAGATCCACCTTCTTGAAATCCATCTTTTTCTTTATGCTGCTTCTGTTTGCCGTTTCTCCCGAAATTTTCGCACAATCGGCTGCGCAGGGTGGTTTCAGGGTGCTGATCGATCCCGCCCACGGTGGAGCAGATCCGGGGGTCATCCTGCCTGACAAGACCGCGGAGAAGGACATCACCCTTGCCCTGGCCGTTTCACTGAAGAAGTATCTCGAAGAGAGCGATCCGCGGATCAAAGTCTCCTTGACCCGATCGTCTGATAAAACAGTTTCCATTGCTGACCGCCGTAACATGGTTAAAAAATACAAGGCGGCCCTGATGGTCAGCCTCCATGCGAATGCCGGTTTTGGTCCTGACGCATCGGGCTACGAGATCAGCCTGCCCGGGCTCAAGCATCTTGGTGGAAGCGCCTCAGGCGAAGGTGTGGTCACGAATATGGAGAGAACAAAATACGCCAACGACAGCATTCGTTTGGCCCAATTGATCCAGAAAAATCTGGAAATTATTTTTCCCCGGAAGGGACGCGGGATACGGGAAGTTCCCGTTCTGGTTTTGATGGGTCTATCCGTGCCTTCCGTTTGTGTGGAAGTGGGTTTTCTGACGAACAAGGACGACAAGGGCAAAATTCTGGACAAGGATGCTCAGAAGGATGTCGCACGATCCATCGGCCGGGGTATTCGCGGTTTTTTTGATTGATGGAGAATGAGGATCATGTCAAGGTCTGGCGGCCGTTTGAGCAATGAGATTCGGGATTTGAAAATTACCAACCGGTTTCTCGAGTTTTCCGAGGGGTCGGTCCTCATCGAAATGGGGCACACAAAAGTGCTCTGTACGGCAAAACTCGAAGAACGGGTGCCGCCGTTTCTGAAGGGGACGGGCAGAGGCTGGTTGACGGCCGAGTATTCCATGCTGCCCGGGTCGACACCGGATCGGACCGCACGGGAAAACTCGCGGGGCGGTGTCGGCGGCCGAACCCATGAAATCCAGCGCCTGATCGGACGATCGCTGCGGGCGGTCACGAACCTGGATGTGCTGGGCGAAAGGCAGATCTACATCGATTGCGATGTACTTCAGGCAGATGGCGGGACCCGTACCGCCTCCATCACAGGGGCCTTCATCGCCCTCGCCGAGTTGTGCCGGAGTCTGGTGCGGAAAGAGATCATTGCCGAAATGCCCCTGCTGGACTTTGTCTCCGCCGTCAGTGTCGGCGTCGTGGATGGGGAAGTCCTGCTGGATTTGGAATATGTGGAAGATTCGCAGGCGGAAGTGGACATGAACGTCGTCATGACCGGATCGGGACGTTTCATCGAGGTACAGGGGACGGCGGAAGGGGAGCCTTTTGAAAGATCGGTGATGGAACGGCTGATCGATCTGGCCTCGGAAGGAATCCGGACCCTGATAGAGAAGCAGGAAGAAATTCTGGGGGATGTAATCTGAAACGTCTGGTCATTGCCTCGAAGAATCGGGGGAAAATCGAGGAAATTCGTCATGTTCTCGATATGCCGGATATGAACATCCGATCCCTGGCGGACTACGATGCGGTGCCGAGGGTTGTTGAAAACGGACGGACTTACCTGGAAAACGCTTTGAAGAAAGCGAAAGCGTACGCCGATTTTACAGGCGAAGCCGTGCTGGCCGATGATTCAGGGCTGGAAGTTGATTCCCTTAATGGAGAACCGGGGATTCATTCAGCCCGTTATGCCGGCCCCGACGCCACGGATGAAGAAAACTATCTGAAACTGCTGAAAAAAATGGAAGGAATTCCTCCGGAAAAGAGGGGGGCCGGGTTCCGATGTGTCCTCGTTTTATACCGGCCGGGTGGCCGTTATGCATCTTTCGAGGGGTTCTGGCGGGGGATGATTCATACGAAGCCCCTTGGAAACAAAGGGTTCGGTTATGATCCCGTCTTTTTTCTGCCTGATCAGAGGCTGACGGCTGCGGAACTGCCGCCGGAAATGAAAAATGCGCTGAGTCACCGGGCGCAGGTGCTTGATCTGTTCAGGACATGGCTTCAGAACCACTGAAATTTACACTGTCGGGGCGTAGCGCAGCCCGGTAGCGCGCCTGCTTTGGGAGCAGGATGTCGCAGGTTCAAATCCTGCCGCCCCGACCAATAAAATCAAGAGGTTATGGTTTGCCCGTAGCCTCTTTTTTATTTTTGCTTGCGCCTATTGGTTGCGGTTTTGGTCTTTTGGGTGTAAATTTTTCTTCAATTTGAGTCAAGGCCGCCCGCTGGGATTCGTCTATCGAATGGAGGTAAATTTCTCTTGTCTTGGGGCTCTTGTATCGCAATAAACCGGATATTGCTTTCAGAGCCACTAGAGCTCACTGTGGAGTGTGTAAACCGGAAAAGCGAACGGTGGCGGCTTGTTTAAGGACCCTGGTGTAGTCGTATCTGAAAAACATCATAACCATTTAATATTAATTGACAATGATCATTTTTTATGCGATGTAATTTGCAAGATTTTAACCCTTAACCCCTATTTTTCTTGCAAATTACACAGATGAAACCA
>JAAYKM010000006.1 GCA_012522415.1 Deltaproteobacteria bacterium
CTCGGATACAAACTGGATGAATACCTGGGAACAGCACCGAATTTCATGTTCGGCCTCTTCTTCCTTGCCCTGTTCACCTCCATCGCAAGACTCTTCAGAGAAGCCTGGATCAAAAAAAAGGACGTCTAACCTTTAAGGTTATTTTTATATAGGTCCGGGAAAACCCCTTCGCGTTTCAGCGAGGGGGTTTTCTTTTCAGTGGCTTGATATAAAATATGGAGGAAATCTTCCCGATCCTGTAATAAGATCCGAATTACTCTATTTTAGAGAGACATTTTTTAAGATCCCGGAACCGGGACTGACGTGCGAAAAACATGATTTCCCCGCGCCCCCCCATATCATCAAAACTTTTAACAGTCCTGCTCTGCGTCTGTATGTGGGCCTGTACACCGGAACCAAAGTTACCCCGGTTGGCCGATAGAGGGATTATCCTGGCCTTTGGGGACAGCATCACCTACGGTACCGGTGCCGCCCCGTCACAGAGCTACCCCGCCGTCCTGGAGACCCTGACCGGCAGACGGGTCATCAATGCCGGGGTTCCGGGGGAAATCACCGCCGAAGGTCTGGCCCGCCTTCCCGACGTTCTGGCTCGGGAAAAACCGGATCTGCTCATCCTCTGCCACGGCGGCAACGACCTGCTGAGGCAGCTCGATGTGCAGCAGACCGGAAAAAATTTGAGGGCCATGATCAGGATGGCAAAGAATGAGAACATCGCCGTTGTTCTCATCTCCGTTCCTTCACCCGGGATTTTTTTGAAATCACATGCCCTGTACGCGGACATCGCCAATGACCACCAACTCCCCCTGGAAGAGAATATCCTGAAGACCATCCTGTCCAACCGTAACCTGAAAGCGGATCACATCCATCCCAATGCGGCGGGCTACAGAATGATGGCTCGGACCATTCAGGATCTTCTTCGAAGAAGCGGCGCCATATAGTTTTTTTTACTGCCGGATTCCCCCTTATGCTGTATATAGGGGTTTCTGTAATTTCCCTTATTGGAAAGAGGTCTATCGTTGCGCGATAATCCCTCTTTAATAAAAGCGGGCCATCCTTGACTGGAGGATGGGAAGTACATATAATTAGGGCATTTTGATGCTCAATCAATGAGCCGACGGCTCCAAAACATCCAAAGGAGATTCATCATGTGGGAATATACGGATAAAGTGCGGGAGCATTTCCTCAATCCGAAAAATGTCGGTGAAGTGGAAAATCCGGACGGGGTGGCGGAAATAGGCTCCATTGCGTGCGGGGATGCCCTTAGGCTCAGCTTCAAACTGGGTGAAGATCAGCGCATTAAGGACATCAAATTCAAAACCTTCGGCTGTGCCAGTGCTATTGCCTCCTCCTCGGCCCTGACAGAAATGGTTAAAGGCATGACTCTGGACGAGGCCATGAAGATCACAAACCAGGATATTGCCGTCTATTTAGGCGGACTTCCGCAAGAAAAGATGCACTGCTCCGTCATGGGTAAGGAAGCCCTGGAAAAGGCGATTGAGAATTATCGGGGGGCCCCCGAAAAGGAACCCGATGCCCGGATCGTCTGCGAATGTTTCGGCGTCACGGACAAGGAAATTGAACGGGCCGTCCTGGAGAACAACCTCACCACCGTTGAAGAAGTGACAAACTATACCAAAGCCGGCGGAGGATGCGGCAACTGCCGCGAGGCGATCCAGCAGATTATCGAACGGGTTCTGGGGAACACGGGGAAAAAACCCGTTGTAAAACCCAAACTTTCCAACATCCAGAAGATCAAAATGATCGAAGAGACCCTGGAGCGAGAGATCAGGCCATCACTGAAACTCGACGGCGGGGATATCGAGTTGATCGATGTGGAAGGAAACCGGGTCCTCGTTGCCGCACGAGGTATGTGTGCCACCTGTAAAGCTGCGGACATCACCCTCAAGCACTTCGTAGAGGCCAAACTTCGGGACCTCGTTTCACCCGATCTGATTGTTGAGGAGGTGACCCCATGAGCGTCGTTTATCTGGATAACAATGCCACCACCCAAGTTGCTCCGGAAGTGCTTGGCGCCATGCTGCCCTTCTTCGGTAACTATTACGGCAATCCCTCAAGTATGCATACCTTCGGCGGGCAGGTTGCAAAAAAAATCCATGAAGCGAGAGAACGGGCCGCCGCCCTTATCGGCGCCCACCCCGATGAGATAATCTTTACAAGTTGCGGCACCGAAAGCGATAATGCGGCCATCCGTTCCGCCCTCTATACGGCTCCTGAAAAACGTCATATCGTGACCAGCCGAGTGGAGCATCCCGCCGTGCGGGCCTTGTGTGCGCACCTGGCCGGGCAGGGTTATCGCGTCACTGAGCTGCCTGTGGACAAAGACGGCCGCCTCGACATGGAGCAATATGAAAGAAGCCTCACCTCGGACACGGCCGTTGTCAGCCTGATGTGGGCCAACAATGAAACGGGCGCGGTTTTTCCGGTGGAGGAAGCCGCCGGCTTGGCCCGGGAACGAGGCATTCTGTTCCATACCGATGCCGTGCAGGCTGTGGGCAAGATACCCATCGACATGAAACAAAACACGATCGATATGCTCTCCATCTCGGGCCATTAACTGCATGGCCCCAAAGGTATCGGTATCCTTTACATCCGCAAGGGTACGAAATTTTTTCCTTTTATGATCGGTGGGCACCAGGAGAGGGAACGACGCGGGGGGACTGAAAATACACCCAGCATTGTCGGTTTGGGCAAGGCTTGTGAGCTCGCCCGGTCGAATATTGATCGAGAAAATACATATGTCAGGCAGTTACGGGACCGCCTGGAAGCAACGCTGCTGAAAAAAATTCCCCGCAGCCGGATAAACGGCGACACGTTTCATCGTCTTCCGAACACGAGCAATATCAGTTTTGAATACGTTGAAGGAGAGGGCATCCTGTTGATGATGGATCAATACGGTATCTGTGCCTCCTCCGGATCGGCCTGCACATCGGGATCACTTCAACCTTCCCATGTTCTGCGAGCCATGGGGGTCCCTTTCACGATGGCCCACGGCTCGGTTCGTTTCAGCCTCTCTGTTTACACGACAGAGGAAGAAATCGATTTCGTGATCGAGAAGCTGCCCCCGATCATCGAACGGCTCCGCAGCATGTCTCCCTACTGGGATCCGGAAAAGGAAGCAGGCCATGTCACCTGAAAAACCGGAAACGGTTCTCGACGATGCGCTCTCAAGTCAGTGCAAGGATGCTATCTCCATCGCGCAGTCTTACAGGAATGAAATCCCGGCAATTGTTTCCGCTCTCGTCGACAGTTGCAATGGGGAAGAATGCTTCGATCATGTGGGGCCGGAACCGATCCCATCCCGCGATGCCGTGGTCAACATCATCAACCGCATCTTCTGCATTCTTTATCCGGGTTATTTCATCCGCCGGCGTGTCGACCGGGTCAATATCGGATATTATTTCGGTCAGGAACTAACGGTATTATACGAAGAACTCTCGGAACAAATCACCCTGGCGGTTCGTCATGACTGTATCCGGAAGAACCTCTCCTGCTCACAATGCGAGGAACGGGGACATCGCAGCGCCATCGCATTTATGCAAACCCTGCCTGATTTGCGAAAACTACTGGCCACGGATATTCGTCACGCTTATGAGGGTGATCCGGCGGCAACGGGTTTCGATGAAATCATCTTCAGCTATCCAGGACTTTTCGCCACCACAATTTACCGCATCGCCCATCGCCTCTACCACCTGGATGTTCCCATGCTTCCCCGAATTATGACCGAATACGGTCACGGCAAAACGGGAATCGATATTCACCCCAAAGCCCACATTGGCAAAAGTTTTTTCATCGATCACGGCACGGGCGTAGTCATCGGGGAGACAACCACGATCGGAGACCGGGTACGCCTTTATCAGGGTGTGACCCTGGGCGCTTTGTCCCTCAGCCGAAACGAGTGTGACGCCCTGCGAAATCAGAAGAGGCACCCAACGATTGAGGACGACGTGATCATCTATGCCAACGCAACGGTACTTGGAGGTACGACTGTCATCGGTGCCCGATCCGTCATCGGTGGCAACGTCTGGATCACCCATTCGGTTCCGCCGGACACGGAAGTTTTTATCCGGAAGCAGGATCTCCTCTTCGGCACAAAGCATCTCAAGGAATGGACGGGGCAAGAATGTATTGCAAAGCCTGAAAAAGAGGCATAGAAGAGCCCTTGCCGGATGAAGGGCGGCGATGGAATCGTTTTCTTTCGAAGCATCTCCGGTGAATAAAAACGGACCCAGGTCCGATCTGACCGACAATGCCCCGGTCATACCCGGTCCCGACCGGTACCGGAAACCCGTTTTCTCGTTTGGATTCCACTGAATGTCTAAATAAACATGGCGTTTTCCCGATAATAAATGATAATGATATAGGATACCTGTCAGTCCAAAGCAGAAAACACCGTCGGAGGCTTTCATGAAACGATTTTTTCAGAACAAGATCACGATTTTTGCGCTTATTTCCCTGCTGGCTCTGGCCTTCTTCTACGGAACGGGCAAGGTTTCCGCTGTTGACCGGAGCACCTACAAGAACCTGAAGACTTTCAATGAAGTCCTCGATATGGTGGAAAAAAACTATGTGGAGGAAGTGAAGCTGCAGGATTTGATTCAGGGAGCAATATCCGGGATGATCAAATCACTCGACCCACACAGCACGTTCATGAATGCCGATGAATACAAGGAACTGGAGGTTGAAACCAAGGGAAGTTTCGGAGGAATCGGTATTGAGATTACGATCCTGAGGGACATGCTCACCGTTGTTTCACCCATTGAAGACACGCCCGCATATCAGGCGGGGATCAAACCCGGCGATCAAATCATCAAAATTGACGGCAAGTCAACGAAGGATATCACGATTCAGGAAGCGGTAAAGAAACTCCGGGGACCAAAAGATACCAAAGTTACCGTAACCATCCTTCGGGAAAGCCTGCCCAAGCCGAAGGATTATGTTTTAACACGAGCCATCATCAAAGTCACCAGCGTTAAATCACGCCTGATGGACGACGGCATCGGTTATTGTCGGATCACCTCGTTCCAGGAACGGACGGCTGATGATCTGAAAAAAGCGATTCAGGATATGGAATCGAAGGTCAAGCCCCTGAAGGGGATTATACTCGACCTTCGCAACAACCCCGGCGGACTGTTGAACCAGTCGATTGAAGTGGCCGATGTCTTCCTCAAAACCGGCACCATCGTATCGACTCGGGGAAGAATCAAAGTCATGGAAACGAGCGCGGCGGCGAAGAACGACGGGGATGAACCGCTCTGCCCGATCGTGGTGCTGGTCAACGAAGGCTCCGCCAGCGCCTCGGAAATTGTGGCGGGCGCCCTGCAGGATAACAACCGCGCCCTGATTCTCGGTACCCAGACATTCGGGAAAGGCTCTGTACAGACCCTGATCCCCCTGGAGGACGGGGCGGCTTTGAAACTGACCACGGCGAAATATTATACGCCCAGCGGCCGGTCGATCCAGGCCGAGGGCATTGTCCCGGACATCACCCTCAAGTATGCAAAAACGGTTGAGGATGTGGGAGAGAACGACAATGCCATGAGGGAAAAGGACCTCGAAAGGCACATCAAGTCGGCGAAAGAAAACGGCGAGAAACCGGACGAGATGGCCCCTGCGGCCAAAAAGGAAGCGGAAGACGCGGCCTTTGCCCAGGACAACCAGGTCAAAGCGGCATCAGATATGCTGAAAAGCTGGCATATATTCATGAAAGGAAAGAAAAACTGATCTGAAACGACGAAAACGTAAACCACGTACCATATTCTTTATCCTGATCTTTTTGGTCTTGACCGCCTTGGCGCTTTTCTGTTTCCATTTGTTGGAAGAAAAACAGAAACCGCCGGAAAAGGACGTCCGCGAACGGACAGAGGTCAAAAGGCCTCATAAAAAAAAGCCCGCCGGGACACAAGTTGCCAAAATCGACGATCGCAGGGAGCGAAAACGGATTCCCGAACGTCATCCGGAATCTCGCGTCCCCGAAACGGGGAAGCCTCTGCGGATCGCCATTCAGATAGACGATATCGGTCAGGACATCGGCGCATTGCATAAACTGCTGGAGATTGACGCCCCTTTAAGTTTTGCGGTTCTGCCCTATCAGCGGTATACGACGGAAGCGATGACATTGCTCCATTTGCGGAATCGGGACATTCTCTTGCACTGTCCCATGGAACCGCAGTCCTATCCGCAAAACCGTCCGGGAGAAGGTGCCATCTTTCTCAGCATGAGCGACCAAGATATCAAAAAGCAGATGGAGAAAAATCTGGACCATGTCCCTTATGCGATCGGTGTCAACAACCACATGGGATCCCGCTTCACGGAGGACGAAGAAAAAATGGCGGTCATCATGAATGTGCTGAAGGAAAAGGGGCTTTTTTTCATCGACAGCCGGACGACGAGGAATTCACGGGCAAAGGAGGCGGCAGATCAAATCGGTGTCCCTTTCCTGGCCAGAAAAATATTTATAGATCATGACCAATCGTATGAAACTTCGTTGGAAACGCTTACGCGCCGACTTCAGGAAAAGGATGTTCGGACCGGTGCGCCGGTCCTGTTGATCGGGCACCCCTACAGAAGCACCATTCTGGCCATCAGAAACGCCTTGCCCATGATGCGTGAAAAAGGCGTTGAAATCGTGCCGGTCTCCGAGATCGTCCGGCAATGAGGGCCAAGTCTTCCGTTTTCTGCGATCACGGCAACTGGAAAAGAGTTCAAGAAATGCCTTACCTGCAAACGATAAGATACGAATAAGGCTATGCGAAGCTACGGCTGGAATACATTCGTTCTCCTGATTGCCCTGGGCATGCTCGGGTGCGCCACCATGCCCGGAGGGCGACAGCCATCTCCCCCGCCGGGACAACAATCCTCGTTTCATCCCCTGTATCATTACTCGCTGGGCGTCCTCTTCAGTCTCAATAATGAACCGGAAGCGGCCATTGCCGAATATGAGAAGGCATTGCGATTTGACCCCTCCTCAGAGGTCCTGACCAAGGAACTCGGGGAGCTGTATTTTGAAAAAGGGGAAACAGAAAAGGCCATCAGGCTCTGCGAAGCGTATCTCGAAAAAAATCCGAAAACCGTCGATATCCTTCTGCTGACCGGAGAACTCTATCTCGATATCAAGAATTACAAAAAGGCCGTCAATGCCTATAAATCCGTACTGGAAATGGATCCAAAGAACATCGTCGCCTATTTTTATCTCGGATCAGCTTACGCGGAAGTAAAGAAATACGATCGGGCCATATCCCTGTTCAAGAGGCTGTTGTCTATTGATCCGGAAAATCTCATGGGAAACTACTATCTCGCCCGTATCTATAGGGTCCAGAAAAGGTATGATGACGCGGAAATAATTTACAAAAACCTCACAAATATCAACCCGGAATTTGAAGCCGCATGGATTGACCTCAGTAATCTGTATGAAATCCAAAATAAAATCGACCTGGCCATCCAGAACTATCGGGAATACATCGGTCATTTCCCCACGAAGATCGGCATCCGGGTGCGCCTGAGCGAGCTTTTGCTGAGAGCAAAGCGTGTCAATGAAGCGGCAAGAGAATACCAAGCGATACTGGAAATGGATCCGAAAAATCGGGATACACGGAAAAACCTTGGGATTTTGTACCTGGAACAAGGAAAGAACGATCTGGCTATCGAGCAATTTCTGCGGCTTCTTCAGGCTTTTCCGGGAGACGCCGGAACGGGTTTTCTTCTTGCCGCCGCCTACGAAGAACACAAGGCCTACGACGATGCCCTTAAGGAATACCGGAGAATCCCCGCCGTTTCCTCTCTGTACAACCAGGCACAGCTTCGCATCGCCACCATATTGAAACAACAGGGAAAACAAGGCGAGGCCCAAAAGATCATAAAAAACGCCCTGAGCCATCACCGCGATTTTCCCCCGTTTTATTCGCTTCTTTCCCTTCTTTACGAGGAAGAGAAGGATTACAAGGCCGCTGAAGCCATCCTGCGGGAAGGCATACTCGCCGTCAAGGACAAAATGGCAATGCGCTATCAATTGGGCAGCCTCTTCAGCAAGATAAACCGTATTGACGACAGCATCCGCGAAATGGAGGCAATCCTGGCAGAGAACCCGGATCACGCCGACGCCCTCAACTTTATCGGTTATACCTATGCTGAAATGGGCGTTAAACTCGATGAAGCGGAGAAAATGATCAAAAAAGCCCTGCAATTGGATCCGGGAAATGGTTACATCCTGGACAGCCTCGGCTGGGTTTACTACAAACAGAAACGTTACGACGACGCCTTGAAGTATCTGAAGGAGGCCGTCTCCATCCTCCCGGAGGACAGCACCATCACAGAACATCTGGGAGATGTTTATCTGGCCCTGAATTTACGGCAGGAAGCGCTTGACGCCTACCAGCGTGCCATAAAGCAGAACGCACCCAGCGCGGCCCTTCAGGAAAAAATTGACGAACTCAAAAGACTGCACCTGCCATGAAACCTTTGCTTGCAATGTTTTTCTCGGTCCTTCTTTTGCTGGGTGGATGTTCCGTCGGTAAAACCATCAAGCCGACAGAGGAGAAACCGGGCTACGCATCGGCGCAGGCGGCCCTGTCCGCCATAAACCCGCCCACGGACGACACCTTGCTCTACAGGAGCACGGCGAGGGTTTCGGTCGTCTCTCCCCAGTCAAAGATAAATTTTCGAATCGCCATATTCCTGCAACGTCCCGATAAGTTGCGCCTGGAGTCCATCCCCGTTTTGGGGCCACCCGATTTCTTTTTAACGGTCAGGGGGGAATGGATCCGTGCGTATCTGCCCACCGGCGGAGAATTTCTTGTCGGCAAAGCCACGCCGGACAATCTGAGCCGCTTCCTGCCCCTGAGCTGGCCGGTGGAAAAATGGATGGCCGTGCTTCTGGGAAATGGGCCGAATGTCACCCTGCAACCCACGCAGCTCGTGGGAAAAATGGAAGATTCACTTTATCGGGTGGACATGACGACGGCGGATGCGCTCACGGAGAGTCTCTGGATCAACCCGCTGCAGGACCGTCTCGAAAAGATCGAGCGATCATCTTCCGCCGGCCGGAAAGAAACCGTCACATTCAATGCCTTCCGAAAAATGAACGGCCGAACTTTTCCGTCAAGAATCTCGATCGACACCGGTGAGGGAAGAACGATAACGAGCGTCCATGAAACCATGGAAACCACCATGGAAAAGCCGGACAACTTTTTTACGTTGCGTCCCCCTCCTGAAGCCACCATCAGGGCCCTGCCTGATTGACGCTTCAGCCCCCTCTTTTCCACTTCCGCCGCAGACGAGACAAAATCCTTTTGCTGGCTTTATCCTCGAACTCTGCTATTTTACCTGCAAACGTTTGAATTTCCTCACGCGGTCTTTCAAAGCTGTTTTCAACAGATAAGGGAGTATTCATGAAACTTGGTTACAGAATCTGGATTGAAACGGACGACAGGGCATTCGGTGTCGGCACATACGAACTCCTGAAGTTTATTGAAAAAACGGGCTCCCTTTCCCAAGGTGCCGCGGACATGAAAGTATCGTACCGTAAAGCCTGGAACATGATTCATAAAGCGGAACAAAAACTGGGTATCGTTCTTCTGGAAAGAACCGTGGGGGGTGTCGCCGGCGGCGGATCGAAACTGACCCCTGATGCAAAAAACTTCATGAAGCGTTACGAAATATTTCATGCCGAGGCGAAAGAATCCCTGAAATCCCTTTTCGACAAGTACTTCGGGTCGAACCATTTTGCACAATCCTGAACGCGGCTCTGGCCGGATGGGCGAACATGTCCAGGGGTGACAGGCTGCCGATCGTCCAGATCCGGTCGGAAACTTTCCGGTTTCACAATAACCCCAGAAATAGAAAAACCGCTGGATCGGAGCGAAGCGGAACTGGCTTTGCGGGCTTGATGCCGTCAGGGTCATAAAGACTGCGGCCAGACAGAACAGTGAAACTCCCGTATAGCGGAGCGGCGCAGCACGGCAAGACTGGCCGTTATGCCCAGACCGGCACGACATATTTCTATGAAATAGTTAATCTGCCTTTGGGTGCCGCCGTCATAAAACACGATAAACAATGCTTTCTTCCAGCCTTCGTAAGCAGGGTTGAAATTGAACAGACGGTGTCTGAAAAAAATGGTATTCGATCAGATCGAGCTTTTCACCGTTCCAATAGCCTCCAATCAGGTACGCCGTTACCGGCATGATAATGGACAGCAGGAGCTTCATGTTGTCTTGTGTAACCCATGCGGACGGTTTGAACAGATTTTCCCGGCCGGTGTTTTCAAGCACCGCACTGTCGATATGCTTGATCCGACAAACCTTTTATTCCGACATTGATAAAATCGAGATCCGACAGCACCTGGATCAGCGATCGTTCCGTGAAAAAGGCGTTGGTAGAATGTCCGACAAGAAGATGATTTTCCAAAACCGGATTAACCCGGCCTTAAACGGTATGTAACGGGAATGATGATTTTCGCCATGATGGGCGGCTTGGGGAATGGCGCAACGTCCCGGATGGTCGAAACGGCGTTTTGATCCAGCACCTTGAATCCGGAGCTGCTCACGATCCGGACATCGCTCACCGTTCCATCCACATGAATGACGAAAGAAGTCAGGACCCGCCCATGCCAGCCCATTCGGCGGGCAAGATTGGGATAGACGATGCGGGCAAGAATCCGGTCCCGGATATAGAGAAAATGTTCCCGGAGATAGCGTTCCTCCGCCGTTTCACCCTCCCCTTCTCCCGGAACACCCTCCTGCACCCCATGTCCCCCGTCTGTACCGTTTTCCCTTGCATCCTGACGGGAAAAGGCGGCGGTCTGTTCGCCTCTCGAGGCGGGAGCGGGTTCCGGAAGCGGCACATCTGAAATCGGGGAGGTCATGACGGGTTTTTCCTGAACAATTTTCGATAGTTCCTTTTGAATAACCGGCGCAGGCCTTTTAATTTTTGTGGGCTTGTTCAGAGGCGCTTTCGGGGGTGCGGAAAAATCCACCTCCTTGATCTCGGACCGTGCGATGTCAAAGGTAATAACCCGGGACCGACAAGGTTCCTTGATCAGGCTTCCGGCGCTCACCACTGCCGCCACGAGCAGAACGTGCAGGATAATCGATATCCCGATGCCCCGGATTTGGTACGTCATGTCTTCTCCATCGTCTGCAAACTGACCTTTTCAAACCGCATCATTTTTATGGCGTCGAGCACATCGACGAAACATTGGAGATCGATAGTACGGTCCGCCCGGATCAGAATCGGCGCCTTGCGGCACAGAGAGCTCAGGGTGGCCTGCATCTCGACCAGGGTGCCGGGCCTGCCGTTCATGTAAATCCGCCCGGCTTTGTCGATTTCGATGACCTGCGTTTTCAGGATGCTGCTTTCCCGGTTGTCTGACGTGGGGAGGTCAAGGGGAAGCATCCCCGAGGCAATGAAGGACGATGTCGTCAGGACAATGGTCAGGAGGACGAGCATGATGTCCACGAAGGGAATCACATTGATGTAGTCAATGGGTTTATGTTCCATGGCTCCTCTCCCAATCCTTGACCAGGACCCACACCCGACGCAAGAGGTGGTTGTAGAGGATCACCGAGGGAATGGCGACCAGCAGCCCAACAGCCGTTGCCTTGAGGGCGAGGGCAAGGCCCGTCATGATTTTCGTCGCGTTGGTCAGGCCCTCATGGCCCATGGAATAAAACGTCAGCATAATCCCCAGCACCGTTCCGAGGAGGCCGATATAGGGGGCATTGCTCCCGATGCTTGCGATGTGATGGAGGTTCCGCGTCAAGTCCACTTCCAGACTGTTTTTATCCCCGTATTGATCCAGACGGACATGCCGAAAAACATAGAACCGCTCTATCGCTATGGCGAGGGAACAGACGCTCAACACCACCAGCAATCCGATAATACCGTAATCCACCGCATATTTGAGCCATTCCATTTTTACAATCCTTGTGGCTTTGCAGGATGATGACCCTTATCTGCCCCCGGGAAAATCCTGGCAGTCGCATCAGGAGGGTCCACCGATAAGGGGCATCATCCTGCAGGGGGTTAAGATTTCAATGGCCGGGAATCGTTACAAAACATGATTAAAATTTCACGGTCAGGCCCGTCCAGAAGTTGCGCCCCTGTCCGGGATAGCCGTCATTCCATTCGTAATTCTCATCAAAGATGTTGTTCGCGGCCACATAGACTTCAAAGTGTTTGCCGATTTCCTGGGTCAACTTGGCATTCCACAGGAAGTAACTGCCCAGTTCAATGACCGCCGGTTCATTCGGGTAATAGAGCGAATCTGCGTTGCCGCTGAATACTTTTCCCTGATAGGAACCGTTCACGTCGATGCGGGTACCGATCACGGGCAGGGTGTACTGACCGGAGAGATTCACGATGTGTTTGGGAACCCCCTGCACGTTGGAACTCGTCGCGTTGGAACTCCTGTCGTCGGCATCATTGTAGGTGTAATCGGCCCGGAGAATCAGTTTGTCCATCGGATAAAATTCCAAACCGACCTCGCAACCCTGCATCCTCACCTTGCCGATGTTGAGCGTATAATTCGTTCCATTAATAGTCTGTCGCGTGATCTTATCCTTGACATCATGGCGGAAAAGCGAAAAGTCGCCTTTGAAGAACGAACCGAAAGACCGCGATACCCCCACGGTATAGTTGTTGCTCTTTTCCGAACTCAGGTACGCCGATCCTCCGGCGATGTTGTTGTACAGATCGCTCAGGGTGGGGAAACGGCTCTTCCTGGCGGCGGACGCGAACACCCTGGTCCCATCGAAAAAAGTATAGGTGGCGCCGATCATGGGGTTGAACTGGTCGTCGTCGGGTTCGTAATTCTTGTCCTGGCGGACAAAATCACCATCTTGATTTGTAATCGTTTTCTGGGCCTTCGTGACCTCGTACCAATCGTAGCTGATTCCCACGACAATGGAAAGATTCTTCACCAGGTTAAACTCGTTTTCCAGACCAACGGAACCGGTATAGGAAAAGAACTCGTCATAGGGAAGGTATTCATCAGCCAGTTCCTTGTGCATGTCCTTTTTGTAGTGAACGGCCAGACGAATTGCATCCCACGGCACCGGCTGATAGTCTAGGACGATATTCCCCCCTGCCACCCAGTCCCGGTAATGGCTCCGGGAGAGAATCGTCTTCAGATCCGGTTCCTCATAGGAATAAAAGCTGTCCTTATGGCGATGATAAAACAGTTTGGCCTTTGCGACCAGGTTATCGGCCAGGCGTCGGCGACCGTCCAGATCGATCCCCCATTCGTCGTACTCAGGAATGTCGGCGGCGTAGAACTGGGAGAAAACCGGACGGGAAAAAACCTGGTTGAAGTCGGTATTGGAGGGAACGCCCTTCTCCCGAGCCCGGTAGTGGAAATTGACATAGTAGGCCTCATCCTCATTCGGTTCGATCCCGAATTTGGCCCAGAGGCTGTTGTTTTCATAACGGGAGTTCTCGCGGTTCCCGCCGTTCTCGAACATCAGGTCGCGCCTTTGGGCATTCGCATTACCGGGCAGACGCCTGTCTATCAGAGCACCAATCTTCGGCTTATAATCGTCCGACAGGGACCAGCCGTCCGACTTCTCATACACATAGTTCAGCCAGTAGTTAAAAATACCCTTCTTCATGCCGTGGGTGGCGGAAACCCGGTAGGTGTCATTTTCCGAAAGTTCGTAGGAGGCGCTGGTAAAGGGTTTTTCCGTTCCTTTCTTGGTTATGATATTCACAACGCCCCCCATGGCGTTGGCGCCGTAGAGGACGGAAGGGGCCCCTTTGATGATCTCGATTTTCGCGATGTTGTCGGTGCCGATGCTGTTCAGATCGAGGATACCGTATTTTGTTTCATAAAACGGCACACCGTCCACTAAAAAGAGGATACGGCTCTGATCGAAGCCGTGGATGGAAACCGTCGCCTGATTTTTATTCCCCGTTGTGACCCGAACCCCCGGCGCGTGGGACAGGGCCTCCGCCACGGTATGGCTGTTTGTCGCCTGGATATCTTCCGCCGTGATCTCACTGGAAATCGCAATGTCCTTAATCCGGCTTTCATCGGCTGAAACGATGACGTCCCCCAGATCATAGGCCTGGTATCGGGTTCCCGGTTCTGCTGTCACGCCTCGGGAAGGCGCGGCGCCAAAACAGATAACGAACACCAGGACCGCCCAGAATAAACATCCCCTCTTGCCCATCGTCATCCTCCTCCTAAATATTGACGCTCCAAGTCCAATGGCGTCTTCGAGCCTTACGGTTACGGCAAAATGCCCGAACCCCGGAAAACATTCCGCATCAAGCGGCTTCGAGGGGTGAGTCGGCTTGCGTTATATAAAATTGTGCATAACGTTATGCGCTATATACATGCGCATATAACGCATGTCAAGCCTTTATTTGGGTGTCGGATAAAAAATCTCCTGCCGACCATAAACAACGGTCAATGAAATTGAACCTTGACTTCGGTATGTTCGTTTATATATAACGCTTCTGTGGGGATCTGCAATGACAGGCACCGTTTTTGCGGAACATGGCCGGCAACCGGCCGGGAATTTCAACGATGACTAAAGGAGGAGAAAATGAGAATCCTGAACAGCATAATGAAAAATATCGGAGAAGACGCCCCTGTACAGACGGTCAGTCGGGGTCTCCACTGGACGGCCGTGGTCAGCAGGCGATGCGGCCTCGCCTCCACCATGGCGTCAGGCGTCTGCACTCACGAGAAAGGCTCACAGGGCATGGAAGGGTCCTTCACCGACATGACGGCCCTGGAGCTGGCCCGTTATTGTTTCGACGAAGGTATGTCCAGGATCTCCCTGGGACTTGCGGCCATCAATTCCCTGCTGGATGTGGACGCGAACCAATACTCGGATGTCGAAGGCCTGAAACTCGCCAAAGATCTGGGTAAGGGGAAAAACATCTCCATCATCGGGCATTTTCCCTCCATGGACGATCTTGCGAAGGAGGCGGGGAATCTTTGGGTTATCGAAAAAAACCCAAGGCCCGGTGATTACCCGGAGGCAATGGGAAATGAGCTGATTCCGCAATCGGATATTGTCGTCATCTCGAGTACGACCCTTATCAACAAAACCCTTTCAGGTATTCTCGATCTGTGTCGCAAGGACAGCGTCAAAATGCTTCTCGGCCCGACAACTCCCCTTTCGGAAGTTCTTTTCGATTACGGCATCGATATCCTGGCCGGCAGCGTGGTGACGGACAAGGAAACTGTGCTGAAATCGGTGAGTGAAGGGGCCTCCTTCATGCAGCTCAAGGCCAGGGGCGGGGTGCGTTTCGTAAGCATGGTCAGGGATTTCGATGATATCGTCCGGAGACTGGCCACCTGAATCCCGACGCAATGAATATTCTTGAACAACGCGGTTACCATATACCGGATGGGATGCCTGCCTCGATTTCGGGGACCCGGTTTTTAAAATTGCATTGCCCCGTGAACGAGGCCACTCGGGAGAATACTGAGGCACGCCCTCCCGGGCGTCGTTCCGTAACGTTTTCCACAACGAAAATCCCGATGATGTTCAAAATTTCCCTGTTGCGAGCCCCGGGCCGCCGGACCGTCCCCGATGTGGAGAAATACCCGTGCCCTTCGGGAAAAGGGATGTGACTAACCGCCTTCTTCGACGATGCGAATGTGTTCCCGGACCACCCCGGCCAATTCCCCCATGTGAACGGGTTTTATCAGGATCCGGCGAATTCCGATTTCCCGGCAATCGCTTTCGGAAAGGCTGTCGCTGTATCCGGTGCAAATTATGATGGGTATAGCCGACCGGATTGGGAAAATGTGTCGTATCGGCCTTGTGATTGAATCGTCATGCCGGCCCCTCACCCCCGCCCTGATGCGGGGCCTTCGCCGTGCGCCCTTCCCCGGAATGACGAAAAGGCGATTACGACACAACCTCTTGAGCCGGTATCCAGCAAACGGGGACCGGGGAAGAGACTCCACGGCAATGTCTGAGGGGTCAGATGAAGAATCTTGTTTTTCCGGATACCCAATAAATGAGATTCTTCGTATTCACTCAGGGGGATGATAAAAAATGTCGTTTTGCACCGGCATCGGCCCCCTTTTCGCACCGGTACCAGCCTCCTTGTCATTTCGACCCGGCTGTCAAGCCGGGGAGAAATCTTAACCCTGGGGTTTCGAAGGTGGCGTTACGTTTAAGACTTCTCACGTTCGTTCGAAGTGACAAGAAGGAACGTTCGAAGTGACATAAGGAAGTCGCAAGGTGTTTCGTTTAAGATTCCTCACCCGCCTCCGGCGGGATTCGGAATGACAATGAAAGCTCCGGCGGCTCCGAATGATAGTAAAGCCTCGGCGGCCCCGAATGACAGTGAAGCTCCTGTGGCTCGGGATGACAGTGAAGCCCCGGCGGCTCGGAATGATGAGAAAACGGCCTTTGTCCAGCGGGCCATGAAGTTGATCCGGATGATCCTATAACGGACAACAAAATGAGGGGTTCCACAGAAGAGCAGAGATAACGGACCCAGTCCGTTAGGTATACGGGCCACGCAAAAGGCCCAAGAGCGCGAGGGCGACTTCCTTGGCCGTCGGGCCGACTTCCAGGGTGGGTCCCACACAGCTGGGACAGCCATGTTTGCAGTGGCAGGACCGGATCAGTTCTCCAGCGGCTTTCAGAAGTTCGTCGTGGCTGTCGTACAGAAGTTCGGCAAAACCGATCCCTCCGGGATAGGCATCAAAGAGAAAGATCGTCGGTTCAAAGATCTCCAGAGCCATGACGTCGACGTTTTCTTTTTCCCTGATCCCGGGGTCGTCGACGCGGAACAGGTCGGCCCGGTGGAGAACCCAGCGGCCCTTTTCATCACCGATGGAGCGATCCAGATCCCGGGTTTCCGACATAAGGAACATGGCCCCCAGATTGTGGAGGGTATAGGCCAGACCTGAGAACCCGTCGATGATCTCCGCCCGGTTGTAAGGAAGTGCCCCGATGAGGTCCCGGTTCAGGGTGAACCAGTAGCTCGTCGTGTGCATATCCTTTTCGGGCAGGTTGACATCGCCGCAGCCCAGGTTTTCCGACGAGTAGAACCTGATCTTCTTGTAACCCACGACCTTGCGCACCACCTGGACTTCCCCGTGCTCGACCTTGACGCCGTTTCGCACCTTTTCGGCGAAGCGGTCGATGACGCGAACGTGGGTGTAGGTCATGGCATCGGTGTAGTAATCCGTGTCCACCTGGCGAACGTAGGCCTTCCGGCGGCCGAGATCCAACCGGTCCACGTGGTACTGACGGGATTCGACCATGTAGATCGCTCCCTCGTGGACGGTCGTGAAGGCGCTGTCCCAATCCACCTCGGCGATGACCCGGCTGTTCCCTCTTTCCGTCTCGTCGATGACGACGACGTTTTCCGGGTTGATGCTCCGGAGGCTGATCTCGTTGGCGGGATAGCTTTCGGCCGACCAGTGCCAGCGGCCCTCCACCCGGTGCAGAATGCCCTTTTCCTCAAGGTAATCGAGGAGTTCCTCCAAGCTCTCCCCACCGAAACGCTCTCCCCGCTCGAAGGGGAGTTCAAAGGCGGCGCTTTTCAGATGATGAAGGAGGATGAGGAGGTTGTCGGGGTTGACCCGGCAATGTTCCGGCGACTGGCCGAAGAAATAATCGGGGTGCTCGGCGATGAACTGATCCATGGGGGAACTTCGGGCGATCAAGAGCGCCAGGCTCTCTCCGCGTTTGCGACCC
>JAAYKM010000007.1 GCA_012522415.1 Deltaproteobacteria bacterium
AACCTGATTAAGCAATGCAGCGACCCAAAAAGGTCTGTCTGTTGATAGAAGATTGGTTTTAAGATCGTACCCATACATCGTTCTCTTAACCTTTTTAACGTTGGAAAGAGCATCCATCTATGTGACGACTTGACTTTTTTTAACATAGAAGAAGAATGACAACAAAGGCTTGTCATTTCGACTCGGCATCAGCCCCCCATGTCATTTCGACCCGGCATCAGCCCCCCATGTCATTTCGACCCGGCTGTCAAGCCGGGGAGAAATCTTACCCCCGAGGTTTCAGCGGTGGCGTTACGTTTAAGATTCCTCACCCGCCTCCGGCGGGATTCGGAATGACATGTAAGAAGGTCCTTCCTGCCCCTTCGTCCACTCGTAAAGGATGACCGCCGCGGCCTGAGGCAGGCTCAGGGAGTCGGCGTCGCCGGTACGGGGAATGCACCAGGGTTCGTCGGTCATGGACAGCAGCGCCTCAGGTAACCCGTGACTCTCGTTTCCCAGCAGAACCGCCGACGGCGTGTCCCCCCAGGGCCGGGGCGGCAGGTCTCCCCGGGTGACCGTGCTAAACAGGCGGTAATGTTTCCTGATTTCCGGCAGTATCTCCATGAAATCGACCTGTTCGATGAGGTCCAGGTGGAAGACGCTGCCCATGGAAGCCCGGATGACCTTGGGATGGGTAAGGTCAACGGACCCCTCGCTCAGCAGAACCGTTTTGATCCCGAACCAGTGGGCGGACCGCAGGATCGCCCCGAGGTTGGCCGGATTCGCCACCCGATGAAGCAACAGGAGACGGGTTTCCCGTTCCGGTGAAATATCCGCAGCGGACCGGAAACGGGGCACGGGCATGAGGGCGGCGATGCCCTCGGACTCCTTGTCCTGGCTGATTTTCTTCCACTCAGCCCCGGTGAGTTCATAGACTGTCTTTTCCGCCATGTCGGGGAACCGGCTTGCGTCTCTGTCCCTCCGGAAGAGGAAGGCGTCGATTTCCCGGCCGCTCCGCAGCGCTTCCCGGACCACCTTGTCCCCCTCCGCCAGAAACCGCCCCTCCCGGCGGCGGATCTTCCCGTGCCCCAGGCCGGCCCAGTATTTGAGCTGCCCCCTGGATGGTTTTAGATACAAGGGTCCCCCTCCTTACAAAACCCCATCCTTATGCAAACACGCCGGGAAACGGCCTGCCATATCACAGTTTCTTCAGCAGGTTCTGGGCCGCCACATGGATCGGGTCCCATGAAGGGCTGAAGGGCGGGGCGTAAGCCAGGTCGAGGTAAGCCACCTCGTCCAGACCCAGGCCGGCCCACAGGGCGCACGACAGGGTGTTGATCCGGCTGACGGCGCCGTGTCCCCCGATCGCCTGCGCCCCCAGCAGTCTGCCCGTTGACCGGTCCGCGATCAGCTTGATGCCCACGGAACTGTTCCCCGGCATGGAGCCGGCGAGGGCGTTTCCCCAGATGATGATGCTGGCGGGATGATAACCCGCCAGGGTCGCTTCCCGTTCGTCGATCCCCGTGGCGGCCATTTCCAGATCAAACAGGCGAAACGACTGGGCGGCCACCACACCGGGAAAGAGGATGGGCGTGCCCCCGATATTGCGGCCCGCGACCCGCCCCTGCTTGTTGGCGATATCCCCCAGGGGGATATGCACCCAGCGCTTGCTGACCCGGTTGAACACTTCGCAGCAATCACCGGCGGCGTAAACGTTTTCCAAAGACGTTTTCTGGGAAAAATCAACCTGGATCGCCCCGCTTTTCCCCAGGGGGATCCCGGCCGCCGCGGCCAGCCGCACATCCGGCTTGACCCCGATGGCGAGAATGAGGAGATCCACCGTCAATTCACCGGCCGTGGTGTCCAGGTGCAGGCGATCGTCGCTTCCCCGTTCGATGTTCCGCGTGTCCGTTTCCTTCAGGGTCACGACACCGTTTCTGTCCAGGACCTCCTGGGCCCTCTCGCAAAAAACCGGATCCCAGCGGGTAACGGGCAGGTTGCCCCTGTTGATGATCGTCGTTTCGATATGCCGGTGCCGGAGGTTTTCGGCCATTTCCATGCCGATGAAGCCGGCGCCGATGATGGCGGCTTTGCGAACCTGCCTTTCCTCGATCCAGGCCTTGATCCGGATGGCATCGTTCAAGCTCTTGACGACGAACACCCCTTCCAGATCCTGACCCGGAATGCCGGGCATGATGGGAAGCGTTCCCGTCCCGATCGCCAGGATGTCGTAACCGACGGTTTCCCCGTTCGCGAGCCCCACGGCGGCGGCTTCCGTATCGATGCGGGTAACCGGTGTCTGGATCAACACCTCGATTCCCCCTTCACGGAAGCGTTCCGGTGTTCTCGCCACCAGTTTCTCTTTCCCCTGGATTACATCACCGATGTAATAGGGCATCGGTCAAGCCGCGACGGATGTGTGTTCTCCCTGTTCGATCATCAGCACGTCGAGTTCCGGGTTGCGACGCTTTGCTTCCGCCGCGACCGACGCCCCGCCGGCGCCGGCACCCACGACAACCAGTTTTTTTCCCATGGCTCCATGCTCCTTTCCGTGAAATGGTGAGTTGAAGGATGTTTGCCGGATTTTCCCGCGACAAAACCCACGAACGCAAGACCTATTTCCTGACGCGGCGCATGGCACAGATGGCGACGCCGCACAGGATCATGACAAGACAGAGTATTTGCCCCATACTGAACGGTCCCAGGACAAAGCCCAAGTGACTGTCCGGCTCCCGGTAAAACTCGATGGCGAAACGGACGATGCCGTAACCGATCAGATATACCCCCGCAAGGAATCCTTCAAACGGACTCCTCCGGCGAAGCATCCAGAGGGCGGCGAACAGGACGATCCCCTCGAAGAAGGCCTCGTAGAGTTGGGAGGGGTGGCGAAGAAGCCCCTCCGGATCAGACGGAAAGATCATGCCCCAGGGTGCGTCGGTGGCGCGTCCATACAGCTCGCCGTTGATGAAATTCCCGATTCGGCCGAACGTGTAGCCCAGAGGAATGACCGGAACGAGGAGGTCGATGAAACGCCAGAACCGTATTTTCGCTTTCCGGCAGAAAAGCGCCGTTGCGAAAATGAAACCGAGAAGACCGCCGTGATAGGACATGCCGCTGATCCCGGTGAACTGAAAGCCATTCGAAAACGTGAAGGGAAGAAAAATCTCCAGGGGATGCCCCATATAGTATCCCGGATTGTAGAAAAGAACATAACCGAGACGCCCCCCGAGGATCACCCCGAGAATCGCCCAAACGACGTAGTCCTGAAGGGTGTCATCCCCGAATTCATAATTTTCTTTCCTGATTCGGTATTTGACCAGAAGATAGACCAGACCGAAAGCGGCCAGATACATGAGGCTGTAATATCGGAGTTGAAACGAGCCCACTTCCAGCAGGTTCGGGTTGATATGAAAGGGGAGAGATTGCCAGCCGATCAACGCTTCCACTCCTGCCGGCTCCGGCTGTCCGGGCCGGGAAAAAATTGAATTACCCGGTCATGGGGGACCGGAAGCTGGGCCGCCGGATCATTCCCGGCCGCCCCACGATCTGTTGTTGTATTCGGCCATGATTGAACCCATCGGCCCCTTCGGAAGAGGGATGTTTCCTGTCCCGGCTCAATGTGCCGCGCCGCCTGGGAAAACGGGCGCCAACGCGAGGCGGGTACCGTGACGCCGTGTTGTGACCCGCCCTTCCTCCCCGGAACGGTCACGACGGATACAGGGGGCGTTGTGACACATGGTTAAGGAGCCCTTGACACCCCTGAAACGGCAGGATGCCGTCAGTACGCGTTGCCTTTCAGGTCTTCGACGTAAAGCTGGGCCGCGAAAGCCGCCGTCGCCCCGTCGCCGCAGGCGGTGACCACCTGTCGGAGCAGCTTGTCGGTGCAGTCACCGCAGGCGAAGATGCCCGGCGCCGACGTCCGCATGTCCCGATCGACGGCGATGGACCCGTCACCGGCCAGGTCAACCCGACCCGACACCAGGTCACTGTTGGGGATCAGGCCGATGAAAACGAACACCCCCGACGCGGGGAGAGTCCAGCTCTTCCCCGTGTCCCGGACATCCCGCAGGCGGACGCCCGTGACAGTCTTCTCCCCCAACACCTCGTCCACCACGGCGTGCCAGGCAAAGGCGATCCGCTCGTTGGCGAAGGCGCGTTGCTGCAGGATCGCCGTCGCCCGCAGGCGATCCCGGCGATGAACGATCGTCACCCTGGAGCAGAAGCGGGTCAGGAAAAGGGCTTCCTGCACCGCCGTGTCGCCGCCGCCGATTACGACAACTTCCCGGTTCCGGTAAAAGGGCCCGTCACAGGTGGCGCAGTAGGAAACGCCCCGACCGGTGTAGAGTTCCTCTCCCGGCACATCGAGTTTCCGCCAGTGGGCGCCTGTCGCCACAATAAGGGCCAGCGTTTCAAGGGGTTTCCCGGAAGTGAGCACCGCCCAGCCCCTGGTCCCGTTCCAGCTTCTGGGTTCGACGGCGCTGCAGTCCTCCTGCATCACCTGGAGGCCGAACTGCAGGGCCTGTTTTTTGAATGTCTCGACCATATCGAAGCCGCCGGTCCCTTCCGGCATACCGGGATAATTTTCAATCCAGTCGGTGACCGTGATCTGGCTTACCGTGGACGCCCCCTCGATCAAAAGGGTTTTCAGGCCGGCCCGGGCGGCGTAGAGTCCCGCCGTGTAACCCGCCGGCCCCCCGCCGACGATCAGAACATCATAAACCTGTTCCGGTATGTTGATTGCTGACATGTTTTAAAGATACCCCCTCTTTTTCTTCACCCCGGCTGCGGAAGTCGACCTGGCCCCGAAGGGTTTTCGGGCCGGATGCTAGGAACCGCTTTTCTCCGCGGCTTTCATCGCTTTCAATCGGGCTTTATCTTCCTTCTTCTTGATTTTCAGCCGGTTCTTTTCTTCTTTCTTTTTGGCCTTGAGGGCCGCCTCCGTGGCGGCCAGGGCCTGGACCTGTTCTTCCGTATTCGGCGAAACCGTCGCCCGTCCGTCCGTACTCGACGAAGCCATTGCCCGCCCTTCCGTGCTCGGCGAAACATCCGCCCGTTCGTCCGTACTCAGCGAAACCGCCGTCCGCCCGCCCGTCTTTTTTCTGCGGAAACGGCTCATGAGGTGCTGCGCAAAGCTCTTGCCGAATTGGCCGATGAACGCGGCGACCAGGACGATCAAGATCCATGCGATAACCCGCCAGGGGGAGATATCGTGAAAGTCCATCGGGTACATCCTCCTGTCGCCTTAGGCATACACGATTACGCCGCGGATGACCACAGGTTTTTCAGCCCCGTGTATTCAGCCGGTCGTTCCGGCGAATTGAATACATGGGAACCGCCCATTATCGATGGTTGTTTTCAGACAGGGTCTGGCGAATTTTGCAAACGGGCCTGTGAAGACGGTTCCCGGAGGCCGGTGATTTATTGCGGGATGATCCCCATACCGGCCAGTACGGACAGCATCACCGCCGCGGCGATGACGGAACCGATCTGGCCGCCTGCGTTGGCGCCCATGGCATGCATGAGGAGAAAATTCCGCTTGTTCCAGTGCTGGCCTTCCTTCTGGACCACCCGGGCCGCCATGGGAAAAGCCGAAATACCGGCTGCGCCGATCAGGGGGTTGACCTTGCCGCGGGAAATCACATAGAGGGCTTTCCCGAACAGGATACCGCACACGGTGTCGAGACAGATGGCCACAAATCCGAGGCCGAGAATGATCAGGGTCTGAGGCTTGATAAATGCCTCTCCCGACATGGTCGCCCCGATGCAAAGCCCCAGGAACAGGGTGACCACATTGGCGATTTCATTCTCCGATGCCTTGGTCAGGCGCGCCACGACACCCGATTCCCGCATCAGGTTCCCCAGCATGATCGTGGCCAGAAGGGGGAGACCCTTGGGGGCGATAAGGCCGCCCAGGACGGTGATGACCAGGGGGAAAAGCAGCTTCGTCGTTTTGGAAACGGGTTTGGCCTGTGATTGCATGACGACCATCCGTTCCTTTTTCGTGGTCAAGGCCCGCATGATCGGAGGCTGGATAATCGGCACCAGGGACATGTAGGAGTAGGCCGCCACAGCCACCGCTCCCAGGAGTTCCGGGGCGTATTTCGACGTAACGTAAATGGCCGTCGGTCCGTCACAGGCTCCGATGATGCCGATGGAGACAGCGTGCAGTTTGGGAAAGCCCATCCAGAGGGCCAGCAGCAGGGTCAGAAAGATGCCGCACTGACCGGCCGCTCCCAGGAGAAACGTCGAGGGTCTGGACAGAACAGGGCCGAAATCGGTCATGGCGCCGATACCGATGAAGATCAGCAGCGGAAATAACTCTGTCGAAATACCGGCATCATAAATGATCCTGATGAACCCTTCCGCTCCCATGACGTCGGCAAAGGGAATATTGGTGATGATACAGCCGAAGCCGATGGGCAGAAGCAGGAGAGGTTCACAGTCCTTCTTGATTCCCAGATAAAGGAGAAGAAACCCGACGAAAAGCATGATCAGGTTACGCCAGTCGACCGCCAGGTGCTGAAAGCCGACGATCAGTCCGCTTAAACCGCCTATCATGGCCTCGATCATGGGTTATCTCCTTTCCCGCGCTTGTCGGGGAAAAGCGTTCCCAGACCCGCCATGACCAGGGCCATGATACCGAGCGTCACCAGGGTGCCGCCCATCCCCACAACCAGCAGGGTAATGCCGAAGGTCAGATTGTCTATTTCCATTGTCGTATCTCCATTGCATCTGTTCGATAAAAACGCTTCCTCCGTTTTAACACCGAGATAAAAGATAGTCCCTGAGATCCGTATAATTCGCCGGCAGGGTGAGGGATTCTCCCCTGCGGCTGTCGATATCCCGCATGCTTCGAGGAAGTTCCGGCAGGATATGCAGAAGTTTCTCGATCTCTTCGGGGAACTTGGCCGGGTGGGCCGTTTCCAGGCTGACACAGGGGCAGGTCACCGGATGATGGGCCAGGTAGGCTTCCAACCCGCGCCAGCCGACGGCGCCGTGGGGTTCCAGGAGCACGCCATACGTTTCATGGACGTGGCGGATGGTTTCTTCCGTTTCCTGGTCGGAAACCGAAATGGAATAGATCCGTTTCCGCATTTCCTCCCGGTCAGGATAGACATGAACAGCGCCGGTCCGGTCCACCGTGCCGCCGTACAGGTCGAAGAAGCGGGCCAGGTTGCTCGGATGCCCCACGTTCATGGCGTTGGACAGGCAGGCCATGGACGGTGAAATTTTCTGGTACACGCCCGTTTCGAGATACCGGGGGAATTCCTCGTTCTCGTTGACGGGCATGACAAGTTTCAGGACCGGCAGGCCCATGCGGCGGGCGTACTCGCAGCCCAGGGCGTTACCAAAGTTGCCCGACGGCACGGAAAACACGATGTCCTCGCCCGGGTCGGCCAACTGGGCGTAAGCGTAAACGTAGTAAATCATCTGGGGCAGGATCCGGCCGAAATTGATCGAATTGGCCGAGGTCAGATTCAGGAAGGCGAGGGCCGGGTCGGCGAAGGCCGCCTTGACAAGATTCTGGCAGTCGTCAAACTTGCCCGCCACCGATACGGCCTGCACATTGTCCCCGATGGCGTCAAGCTGCTTCTTCTGGCGGGCGCTCACTTCATCCCGCGGATAGAGAATGGTCACGCGGATACCCTCGACACCGTGAAAGGCGTCACCGACGGCGCTTCCCGTATCACCGGACGTCGCCACCAGTACATGCAGGGTCCTTTCCCTGTTCCTCAGGGCGCTCATCAGACGGGCCATCAACCTGGCGGCGAAATCCTTGAAAGAGGCCGTCGGCCCCTGGTCCAGGCGCATGATGTACCTGCGGCCCGACACGTTTTCAAGGGGTATGCTGAAATTGTACGCGTCCTCAACGAGGCCATCGAGCAGATCCGCCCCGACTTCGTCTTTCAGATATGTCCGGACCACCAGTTTGGCGATTTCAGGGTAAGGGGCCCCCCTGAGGGCTATCACCCGGGCAAGGTCAAGGGGGGGAATCGGATCGGGCATGAAGAGGCCCTCATCCGGCGCTTGCCCGCGCAGAAGGGCCTCCCGGAAGGAAACCTTCTGTTTGAAAGGGGTGATCCCCGGAACCTGCTCCAGATTCCGGTTTGTGCTGTAGTAATGTATGGCCATGGTACGTGTTGATCCCTGTTTGTAAGGAACCCGCCCTGCCCGGAACCATCACGCCGGACGCAGGTGAAGGGGCTGACGCCGCATGAGGCTTTTCATCACCGGCGCCCCTTTGAACGACACCACCGCTTCTACAAGGTTATCATGAATCCGTCAACTTCAATTTCATCCCGCCTTCAATCCCCTGGTCGATCGGCGGGTGCGTGCCGGGGGGATTCATGACCATACCGATCAAAGGGATAAGGGGCTGAAAAAGCCGGGTTCTCGATCCCGGTCAGCGCTTTATTTCTCAAAAGGACTGTGATACACAGGCGAAGTATCGTAGTGAAAGTGTGGAGGCAAGGAGAAAACGATGACGGACCAGGCAATCAGCAACGAGGAACGGATCGCCAGGGCGAACAAACCCGCCGAAGACGCCTTGAAAATGCATCCTTATTATAAGGGCAAGATCGAGATCGTACCCAAATGTATCATCCGGGACCTGCGGGATTTCGCCATCTGGTACACCCCAGGGGTGGCGGAACCATGCAGGGAAATCCATGCCGATCCTGAAAAGGTGTTCGATTACACGAACAAGGGCAACACCGTGGCCATTGTCACCGACGGTACACGGGTGCTGGGCCTCGGCGACATCGGTCCCCTGGCGGGTCTTCCCGTCATGGAGGGGAAGGCCCTGCTCTTCAAGTACCTGGGCGGTGTCGATGCCTTCCCGATCTGCCTGGATACGAAGGATCCCGATGCGTTCATCGGGACGGTAAAAATCATTTCCCCGTCCTTCGGCGGCATCAACCTTGAGGACATCGAGAACCCGAAGTGTTTTTACATCCTGGACCGGTTGCGGGCGGAAGCATCCATTCCCGTATGGCATGATGACCAGCAGGGGACCGCCGCCGTCACCGTGGCCGGCCTGATCAACGCGCTGAAGATCGTTGGGAAGAAAATGGAGGAGGTCGCGATCACCCTGATCGGGATCGGCGCCGCAAACGTCTGCATCGCGAAAATGCTCTTCAAGGCCGGAGCGGACCCCGGGAAAATGGTGGTTGTCGATAGCAAGGGGATCCTGAACAAAAAACGGGACGATATCGGCCCGAACCACCAAGAGAAGCGTGCGTTATGCGCAATGACCAATGCCCAAAACCGCGACGGCGGCATGGAAGAAGCCATGCGGGGACAGGACGTGGTGATCGCCCTTTCCAGGTCCGGGCCCGGGGTGATCGAAAAAAGCTGGATCAGCGCTATGGCGGACAACGCCATCGTTTTTGCCTGCTCCAACCCCGTGCCGGAAATCTGGCCCTGGGAGGCGAAGGAAGCGGGCGCTCGAATCGTGGCGACGGGCCGCAGCGACTTCCCCAACCAGGTCAACAATTCCATCGGTTTCCCAGCCATCTTTCGGGGCACCCTCGATGTCATGGCCCGGGTCATTACCGATGAAATGTGCATCGCCGCCGCCATCGAACTGGCCCGTTGTGCCGAAGACAAGGGTATCCACGAGGAATATCTGCTGCCTGCCATGGATGAATGGGAAATTTTTCCCCGGGAAGCGGTGGCCGTGGCAAAAACGGCCATTCAGCAGGGGGTGGCCCGTTTGACATTCACGGAACGGGAGCTGTTCGCCATGGCGGAGTCGAAAATCCGCCGCGCACGGGACGAAGTGGCCCTGATGATGGATAAAGGCATCATCGCCCCGTACGAGGATCAAGGCTGATTCCCTCTGCCGGGAGCCGATGGGGATGCTTCTGATTCATCCACCCGTAGCGCGGTCCTGCGAGGCCCCGGCGGGCATTGCCGGACTGGCCGGATTTCTGAACAACCACGGCGGCCCCTGTCAGGTCGTCGATCTCAATCTGGAGGGGATTCGTCATCTGATTGGAAACCCGGGATGTCCCGAGGGCGCGGAAGATACCTGGACCCGGCGGGCCCTGAAAAATCGGTCCGCTCAGCTCAAAAAACTTTCCTCCTGGGAAACGTATGCCCAGGTCGACCGGCACGGCAGCGCGGTCCGGTCTCTGAACCGGGTGCTGGCGGCCTCACAACGGCAGGGGGGGATCCGCATCACCCTCACCGACTACAGCGATTCATTGCTTTCCCCGACGCGGAGTGCCGATCTCATTTCCGCGGCGACGGACCCGGCGAGTAATCCCTTCTACCCCTATTTTTCGGAGCGCCTGTCCGCCCTGATCGAGGGGCGAAATCCCCGGGCCGTCGGCATCTCTCTGAACTATCTGAGTCAGGCTCTGTGCAGCTTTGCCGTCATCGGTTTTCTCCGCAAACATTATCCGGAACTGAAGATCGTTCTGGGGGGCGGGCTGGTTTCGTCATGGCTCAGCCGTCCGGACTGGCGCGACCCCTTC
>JAAYKM010000008.1 GCA_012522415.1 Deltaproteobacteria bacterium
ACTCACGGTTGATTCTGGTGTCATATTTATTACCGACGGGCCTCCGAGCGCGTATCATGGCCCTCTCTCCCGGGGTGACGGTTCCCATCCGACAGCGAGGGGGACAGATCAGGGTACGTTCCACCGGCATGGGGACACCCCTTTCCTGAAGCGTTGAAACCAGGGCTTCCCCCACCGCCAGTTGGGAAATGATCTCCGCGACGTTGAATTCCGGATTGGGGACAAAGGTTTCCGCCGCCGTACGTACCGCTTTCTGGTCCCGCGGCGTGTAGGCTCGCAGGGCATGCTGAACCCGGTTTCCAAGCTGTCCCAGAATTTCCTTCGGCATATCGTCGGGAAACTGGGAACAGAAGTACACGCCGACCCCTTTGGAACGGATGAGACGAACCACCTGGCCCACCCGCTGACGCAGGACGGAAGGGGCGTCGTCGAACAAAAGATGGGCCTCATCGAAGAAGAAGACGAGCTTGGGCCGGTCCGGATCGCCCACTTCGGGCAGATTTTCAAACAGCTCCGACAGGAGCCACAAGAGAAAACTGGAATACAGTTTCGGTCTCAGGATAAGCTGATCCGCTCTGAGAATACTGATAATACCGCGACCGTTTAAATCGGTCCGCATCAGGTCGAACAATTCGAGGGCGGGTTCGCCGAACAGGGACTCCCCCCCTTCCCGTTCCAGGGTCAGGAGGGCACGTTGGACCACGGCCAAGGACCGGGTGCTGACCAGGCCGTACTGCCCGGATACGGCATCACGGTTTTCGGCCAAAAACCCAAGAAGAGCCCGCAAATCGTCCAGGTCAAGCAGGAGCAATCCCTGATCGTCCGCCAGTTTGAATGCAATTTCGAGCATTCCCGTCTAGGTATCGTTCAATCCGAGAATCCGACCCAGCAGCATCGGACCGAGTTCGCTGACCGTCGCGCGCATGGGGTGTCCGGATTCGCCAAGGAGATCCCAGAATAAAACGGGATTCCCCTCCGGGGTATACCCATCAAGCCCGGTTTCAGCCGCACGCTTCAGGATCTTCTCGCCGGCGGTTCCCGCCATGGCCAGGCCGGATACATCTCCCTTCACATCCGCCATGAAAACAGGCACACCCAGACGGGAAAAACCCTCTGCCAGCACCATGAGCGATACGGTTTTCCCGGTTCCCGTCGCACCGGCCACAAGACCATGGCGATTGCCATACCTGGCCAGCAAATGGACAGGTCGCTCCGCCTTTCCGATCAGTATTTCGCCCATATTATGATCCCCCTCCTTCAATTTGCATGACGCGATTATGACTCCCGGCCAAAACAATTCCCCATGCACGAATGCCCGGCATGGGAATACCGGGAAAAATAAGGTAAAAGAATGAAGAAAAGCAACCGGGATGTTCCCCTGTTCATGCTGCCTCATGGAAAGATTCTCATGGCGGTCTGAAACAATATGAGTCATTCGGCGTCCATGGTTCAAACAGCCCTCCGCATGCTGAGCCTGCCTGCCGTCATGTGAGACAAATTGTCAAGTCAATATGAAGGATGGACCGTATAAGCCCGCCCAAGGGTTTCTAGCGAAACGGTTCAAGATCCCTGAAGAAACGGGCCCTGTCTTTTTCAAGCCGGTACCGTTTCAGAAAATCCGGCCCGAAAGCCGGGCGCATGGCATCCAAATCGATAAAAGAGACATCGTCCCCCGTGCAGATCATGTTGCTGTGCTTCAGATCACCATGACTTATCCCCCCTTCGGACAGCCGTTTCAACACCACCATCACCCGGTCGATTAAACGCCTTTTCCTTTCACCGGGTACGGCCGGATCATTCAAAACCACATACAACTCGGATCCCGCAACATAATCATAAATGAAGAAGGAACGCCAGAGAAGGCCTCTCCGGTATTCATCCAGATAGGCCAGCGCCGTCGGGGTCGGAACGGCCAGACGGCGCAGACGGTGGGCCGTAAACCATGAGCGTTTGGCCCGGGAACCTTGCAACGTGTGCCGAAGGGAATGCAGCAGGCCCAGATGGCGGTAGCCCTTGATCACGACATCCCGGCCTCCCAGGGTTGTGTGCGATACATGGGATTTGCTTCCGTTTTTCAGCACCTCCCCCCGGATCATGGTCTCCTCGAGGTGAACCGTAAGCCCCTCGATCCCCACCCGGTCGACGAGTTTAGGGTCAGCCAGTCCCCGCCACTTGCCGCACTTTATCATACGGAAGCGACAACCGGAACCAGCCAGGATGTCTCCGTTCCGTTCTATTGATTTTTCTTTCAATAAATTCCCCACAGATCCTGCTTTTTCTTCAAACCCGATAATACGGGGTCATTGTAATCTGAACCGGCCTCACTTCCCGCTGCGACCCCGCACATCGGGAGAGCCTCATCGACAAAACGGGCAGGAAAGCACCAAGCAACGGATTTGGTTTCATCTCGTTTTATGACTCCTTCCTGTAATCTATATTTACAGCCCCCTATAACACGGCTGCATGATTTTTTGAACCGGAAGACGCCTGGGCCGCAAGAAGACGGCCCGCTTTACTTCATTGCCTCCAACACCTCGGCAGCCGTGGAACCTCCCAACTTTTTTAAATAATCTTGACATGTATGAAGCTGTTGAATATAATATTCCCAAATCGTTATCAATACTACGATCGGAAAGGGCCTTGAAAATCAGCACGCTGCAACTATTTAATCTCCGGCATCGCTGCAATGCGAAACCGATAGGTTCCTGGGCTCCCGGATATATGAGTCCGGGCATGCCGACGGGGAATAATCACGGGGGAACGGAAGATGAGAAGGTTGCCAAGAAAACCGCCGGAGGAAAAGCCCGGCCACGTGTCCGTCATATCGGAAGATCTCAGGCTGGCCCACGAATCACTCCTCGCAATATTCGACGGTATTGACGAACCGGTTTACGTATCCGACATGGACACGCACGAGCTCCTGTTCGTCAATCGCGCAATCGAAAGTTTCTTTGGTCCGCCCTCCGGACAAAAATGCTATCAGTACATACAGCAGCGCACGGAGCCATGTCCCTTCTGCACCAATGACAAGATCCGCCGTGAGTATCAAGGGCGCTCCTACATCTGGGAGTTTCGGAACGAGAAAAACAACCACTGGTATCGCTGCATAGACAAAACAATTCCCTGGCCTGACGGACGCCTGGTCCGTTATGAGATGGCCATCGATATCACCGATCGCAAGATGGCCGAACAGGAGCGGGAAAAACTCTGGGAGGAACTGGCCCACGCCCAGAAGATGGAATCGATTGGACGGCTTGCCGGCGGCATCGCCCACGATTACAACAACATGCTGGCGGTCATTTTCGGTCACACCAATATAGCACTCGGCAGACTGAAGCCGGACAGTCCCCTATATAACGATCTCCGCATGATAAAGGAGGCCGCTGAACGATCCGCCGCCCTCACCAGACAACTGCTCATCTTCTCCCGCAAACAGAACGTTTTCCCGCAACTTCTCGACCTGAACGAAGCCGTGGAAAAGACGACACGAATGCTGTCGCGCCTCGTGGATGAGAACATCGACCTGATCTGGAAACCGGGGAAGCGGGCCGGACGGGTCAGGATAGACCCTTTGCAACTGGACCAGACACTCGTGAATCTCTTCACGAACGCCCATGACGCCGTGGGTGATACGGGCAGGATAATCATCGAGACCGGCACGGTCGAACTTGATGACACTTTTTGTGCGTCCCGTGCGGGATGTACCCCGGGGGAATACGCCATGTTCACGGTGAGCGACAACGGCTGCGGCATGGACGATAGGGTCCTCTCACAACTCTTCGAACCCTTTTTCACCACCAAGGAATCGGGCAAGGGAACGGGGATGGGGCTTTCCATCGTGTACGGCATTGTCCGTCAAAACGGGGGATTCATCGATGTTTCCAGTATACCGGGACGGGGAACCGCGTTTCATGTCTACCTGCCATGCTGTACTGAAGACATACGGGCCGAGATCTTCGCAGAAAAAACCGGGGCTCCGGCGACAGCAGGGGGGAACCTAACCATCCTGCTCGTGGATGATGAAGCCATGATCCGCGACATCGCCCACAGAATGCTCGAGCGGCTCGGTTACACAGTGATGCCCGCTTCGACCCCTGTCGAAGCGATAAGACTCGCGCGGGAATACGCCGGCACGATAGACCTTCTACTGGCCGATGTCGTTCTTCCCGGGATAAACGGCCGAGAACTGGCCGACGCCCTCCTTGCCATTCATCCCGGCATGAAAACTCTCTTCGTGTCGGGGTACAGCGCGAACATCATCCCCTATCACGGTCTGCCTGACAACCGTCTGCATTTCCTGCAGAAACCATTTTCGATGAAGGCTCTTGCCATAAAGATCAGAGAAGCCCTTGGGACCAGCGAACCCTGAATGTGACGCCATGTCCTCAAGCTGAACTGTGGGCGCGGGCGCTTTTCGCAGGGCATTGCTCATGTTGTCCGGTCATCGTCCACGAAACATGAGAACCCCCCACCAGGACAAATCCGACGGGAGAACAGACGGTCCTATACCGCCGCAACCCGCCCGGCCTCGGCCATTTTACGGGGAGAGCACGCCCTGAACCCTGTTCCAATATTTTGGACGATGCCCCCGGGCAAACGCAATCGAAAGGCAACAGACCCGCCGGAACAGCCGAGTGCAATCCGATCGGCCCCCCTGCCGTCTCCGATCAACTAGGGAAGCGAAAGAAGATAGGAACGAAGATTCATTTTTTTATGGGTCAACCCCAGCTTTTTGCGTATGTGGTTGCGGTGTAATTCCACGGCCCCGACACAAACATTCATGATATCGGCGATTTCCTTGCTCGTCTTGCCGTCTTTGACCAGGGTGGCCACCTGAATCTCCTTGGGGGTGAACCTCCGGTATTTTGCGGACATTTTCACCAGAAAAGGTGAAATGATATCGTTTAGATGGTTTTCAAGAATGGAGAGATACGCCGCCTGATCGGAGTGCAGCGCCGTATTTCTGAGTTTCTCCGTGTAGGGCAGAACCATCTCCTTGACATTGGTCAAGACCCGCTCTTCAAGCTGGTTTTTGTCTTCCTCCCGTTTTTTAAGGAGAACCGTCAGGGCCGTGTTCAGCTCCTCGAGGTTACGGGATTTCACTTCCAGTTCCTTTTCCCGTTTTTTGAGGATTTCTTCCATGCGCCTGCGTTCCTCCACCTCCTGGGCCAGTTCCGCGTTCAACCTCGTCAGGTCGGCGGTTCTCTTCCGAACGCGATTTTCCAGTTCCTGCAGGGTTTTCTGAAGGAGTTCTTCGGCCTGTTTTCGCTGTGTAATATCGTTGTTGATCTGAAGAACCGCCGTTGGGTTGCCCTCCAGATCCCTTCTCAGGGACCACCGGCTGTCAACGATGATCGAGGTATCGTTCCGCGTTTTCTGCCTCAGCTCTCCGCTCCAGAACCCCCTTTCTATCAGTTCGGCGTAGATTTCCTCGACGGGTCTGGGAAACTCGGTTTTGAGCAAATCATGGGTAATCTGCCCGATAACCTGGCTTCGGGGCCAACCGTACTTCTTTTCCGCGCCGTGGTTCCAGAAGTTGATTCGAAAGTCCATGTCGAGAACCATGATGATGTCCTGCGCCAGATCGATCAGTTCCGACTGCTCCTGAAGACGGATTTTCTGTTTCCTCAGCACGTCTTCCGTCCGCTCACCCTCAGGATACAGCACCGCCATTTCAAAGAAATGGAGGTATAGATCGCTCATGTCTTCTTCATCGGACACGGGAACGTCCGTTTTTTCGGCCTCATCGTTTTTCATTGTAATTCCATGATTTTTTGAATGATAATAGGCAATAATCCTCTGGACTGTCAACATGAAAAGCACCCTCAAGCCTCTTCTTTTCCGTCCGGGTACCTTTCATTATGGGGCAGAAGGTCCCGGTGGAGGCGCGAATAAGGAACCCCGACGGAATCGATTCCGTGTATTATCCTTACCCGAACTTGAGAAGCCCAAAGGGGATTATCCTCCTTTTCGGCTCGTTTTTTCTTAACAGGCCTTTTTCCTTGACATTCAGAAAAGTATCGGCTATTGGTTTCGCCGTGTAAGTATAATTTAATTGAAGTGTTTCCCAAAATAATTCAATATAAAGAGGACGTTATATACCGGAGAGGGGTTCGGGAAAGGGCCGGGGATCAGGCGTTTCCTGAAGGTTAAGGGATGGTCGGGCCGCCGTTCGGCGTAAGTGCCGGGTGGCTTTTATTTTAAAATCGGAGGAGGGAGTTAAATGAGTCCGTATGATGTTTATGAGATGTTCAAAGGCACGATAGACACGATGGGCATTTTGAGTGTGTCTTGGCAGATGCTTTTGATGTGGTCCATCGCCGGAT
>JAAYKM010000009.1 GCA_012522415.1 Deltaproteobacteria bacterium
CCTGAATCACTCCACTCCGCCCTTGAAACAGCCTCCCTCCTCTCGGCGGACAATGCCCGTTTTGTCACTGTCCTGGGCGGCTTGAGGGAGTTGGGCCGCTATTCGTTCGAAGCGCATGAGAACGCGGCTGTTGAACTATTGAACGCGGGGGTTGATCTGGTCTTTCTGGTTGGCGAAGAGACGCGGACAACTCACGATTACCTCAAGAGAAATAAACAGGGCGCTGCCATGGTGGCCGGTTGGTTCGAGACGTGCGAAGAGGTCATCCCGGAAGTCATTGCAAGGATGGAGCCGGGTGACTTTCTCCTGCTCAAGGCTTCCCGCTTCTATGAACTGGAAAAAATCGGAGAAGCGCTCAAGAACATTGAAAGAGCCATGGGGTCCTAGTTGTGTTCCCGAAAGACGCCATCCCTCTCATCCTTACCAGCGCCTTGGCGGTTTTTGTTGTGACTGTATTGGCGGGCTTGATCGGAATTCCTCTGATCAAGAAAAGAACAGCGGCCCAGCCCATCCGGCATAACGGGCCCCAATCACACCAGGCCAAGACCGGAACGCCCACCTTCGGCGGTCTGTTTTTTCTTCTTCCTTTGGTCAGCCTGGCCTTGATTCTTCCCTGGATCAGAAAGGAATTAACACAGTTATCCGTCATAGTCCTGTTTGTGGCGGTATTCGGCGCGATTGGTCTGGCCGATGACTTCGTCAAAGTCAATGTGAGCCGCAAGGGCCTCAGTGTCAAACAAAAGACGGTGCTGATCGGCTTCGCGTCACTGGCGGCAGCCGTCTATTTTCTTTGGTTAGCCCCTCATCCGCCCTTCATCCTCATGCCCTTCTCCGCCCGGTTGGTTGAGGTCACGGGAGCCTGGAAAATCCTCTATCTGCTTGTTCTGGTTCCTTTTCTGTTTTACATGAGTAACTCCGTCAACATCACGGACGGAGTGGATGGCTTGCTCTCCAGCCTGATGGCAATCGCCTCGGTGGGTTTGATGGCTGTCGGAATTCTTCTTTATTCAATGATACCGGGAGCTTTGGCGGTGGTTGTTTTGGAGGCTTCTGTCGCTGCGGGCTGTCTTGGATTTCTGGTGTTTAACCGCCATCCCGCGAAAATATTCATGGGTGACACGGGGTCGCAGGCGCTGGGAATCGCCTTCACGCTGATGACGCTGATGGCGGGCGTGCCCTATCTGGCACTGATCACGGGTTTCGTCTTCTTTTTTGAAGGTTTCTCGGTGGTTTTACAGGTTATATATTTCAAGTCGACGGGTGGGAAACGAATTTTTAAAATGTCGCCCATTCATCATCACTTTGAACTGACGGGCTGGTCCGAAACCAAGGTTGTATTCACTTTTAGTCTGGTGGGTCTCCTTTTCGCGGCGCTGGGTTTCTTTGCCATGTCAGGCCCACTGTGGGGAGGCGGTTGATCCATGTCCGGGCAGTCAGGACGTTTGGCAAGCAGGGGGGATCTCACTCTCACCCACAAGGATGTGACCGGATCACACCGTCACATGTCCCTTGCCTTTTTCCTGGTCTGGCTGGTCCTTATCTGTTATGGCCTGCTCATGATGTTCAGCGCCAGTTATGGTGTCAGCTTCATCCAGTCAAGCAGCGAAATGAGAAACCAGCTGGGAGCTGATCCGTCGTCTCCTGTACGCGCGGTTCTTGAGGCTGACGCGACCGCCATGGCGCGCAAGCAACTCTACCTGACTTTGGCAGGAACCTTGATTGCCGTCCTGCTGGGTGCCTTTACCAGCTTCCGTCAATTGACACGACCGGCCTTCCGTACACTCTTATACGTTTTTGTGACCGCCAGCTTATTTTATTGCATGTGGAAAGGGATGACCATCAATGGCGCCCGTCGCTGGATTGATCTCGGCTTTGTCAGCTTCCAGCCATCTGAACTGGCCAAGATCGGCGCTGTGTTTTTTCTGGCAGGGTATTTTTCACAACGACAAAGAAAGCGCAGGGCAAATGAAGCGGTGAAGGCGGGTGGGGGACCGGGACAATCGCTTTTCCGGCAGGCATTTTTTGACGTCACCCTGCCGGCGATCCTGATCGCGGTCTGGATCGTCCTGACCTTGATCCAACCACATCTGTCAGGCGCTTTGATTATCGGCCTGATCAGCGTCCTGATCTTTATCCTGGCGGATATTCCGATCAAATCGAGACTCACCGGTCTTTTTCAACTGGTGGTACTGGTTCTGATTTTCGCCTTCATCGCGGGGGCGGCATTTCAACTGATCACCAAACAATCGTCGATCGAATACGTCAACGACCGCTTCGCGCACGTCTTTAAGCGGGTCGGTACCTTCCAGGACAGGGAGGCCGCCAGCCTGGATGACAGGATGCAGATCGAGCAGGCGGAGATCGCCCTGGGATCAGGCGGGCTTTCGGGCAAAGGTTTGGGCAAAAGCGTCCAGAAGTTGAACTGGCTGTCGGAGGCACACAATGACTTCATCCTCCCTGTAATCGGTGAAGAGCTGGGCTTCATTGGCGTCGCGGCCATTATTCTCCTCTTCTTGTCTTTCTTGATTTTCGGCATTCTGATCGCCAGACGGGCGGCAAGCCAGATGGCCATGTTGGTGGCGGCGGGAAACACAATTCTGGTTGCGGTCCAGGCGTTTCTGAATATGGCCGTTTCCGTGAGCCTGGTTCCTACAACCGGGATCTCACTGCCCTTTTTCAGTTACGGGGGGACCGCCAATCTCTTTTTCGCCCTGGCTTCAGGACTGGTTCTTTGTGTTTCCAAGTCGGCAGTCCGGCAGGATCCCGCCCTGGTCGGAATCGTTGGCAAAAAGAAACAGCTTCGCGGGAAGAAAGCAGCTTCCAAAGATCAAGTTGATGAAGAAGACCGCATAGGGTACGCTGTATGAGGCCTCAAGGCGACAATTTCTAACAGATTGCTGAACATAACAAGGGATGAACCAAACAGATAAAACCATAACCATTGTGATCGCCGCGGGAGGAACCAGTGGTCACATCTATCCCGCTTTTGCCATTGCGACAGGAATTAAAAAAACATTGCCCTCCGTCAAGTTTATTTTTTGCGGCGCTCCAGGCGGCCTTGAGCAAAAAATGGTCGAGAACGAAGGCTATGAATTCTTTCCCATCCCCGCGCAAAACATGCCAAACCGACACGATCGCCGTTATTGAGCTGGATCTCGAAAAATATCAAAGGCATGCGCAAGAGCAGGAGGCTCCTGCGGGCGAGCAAGCCCAGCCTGGTCATCGGTACAGGCGGTTTTGTCTCCGCGCCCCTGGTTGCGGCGGCGCGCTGGATGAAAATTCCCTACCTGCTGCATGAACAGAACGCGGTTCCAGGCAGAGCCAATCGCCTCTTCGCCCGCAAGGCTCAGGCGGTCTTTATCAGCTATGAGTCAAGCCGGAGCTATTTTCGTCACAAGGATAATTTGATTTTCAGCGGCAACCCGGTCAGGCCGATCTTTTTTGAACTGGACAGGCACAAAGCAAGACAGGCACTGGAGCTCCCCTCCGATCTTTTCCTGGTGCTGGTCATGGGGGGCAGTTTAGGTTCCCGGACCATCAACCAGGCGCTGGCCAGGATGGATGATCAGGGGGCCTGGTCGTCGTTGCTGGACAAGCATCCCTCGCTCAGGTTGATTGTCAGTACCGGTGTTCAGAGCAAGGCCGATTGCGCGGAAGAGATCGCGGCTTTGCCTGGAGTGATCGGCGCGCATCCTTTCCTCCACGACGCGCCCTATTGGATCGCTGCCTGTGACCTCTTTGTCGGCCGGGCAGGTGCCATGACCTGCGCCGAAATCTCTTCGCAAGGAAAGCCGTCTGTACTCGTCCCCTTTCCACACGCGGTTGACGACCATCAAACCGAAAACGCTTTCGCCATGCAGCAGGCAGGCGCTTCAATTGTCTTTGAGGACAGGAATTTCGACAGCAACCGCCTGCTTGAGACATTGGATGACCTGATCGCGAAGCCGGATCTGCTGGCCTCGATGAGTGAAAAATCCCACCAGTGGGCGACGCCGGACGCGGCGGGCAGCATCGCGCGTTTTGTCGCGACTGTGATCAACCAAGATGGCACGGCCCAAGGATAAAAATTCCCGGCACAATGGTAACAATCGGGTTGCGAACCGTGAATCCGGCCGTAAGATGGGTGCGGACGGTCAATATCCATCGATTTTTCAACCTACACCATTTACAGAGGAGAGCCGCCGCAAGCGGGCCAGGGATAAGAGACGCCGCAAGTTTGCCGGCTGGCCCTCACGCCTGATGGTCGTCCTGGCCTTCCTGGTCTCTGCCGCCGGTCTTCTGGCTTACCTTCCTCAATTTATTATCGAGTCGGTCAACATCGACGGCGCCAGGTATTCAGATCAGGCGGTGATTATGTCCCTGGCAAAGGAAAAGGAAGGTTCCCATTTTCTCCAAGGCATGGGGGGGTCGGCAGGGAAATGGTTGTCTCTCCGCTACGGTCTCTTGGAAGATCAGATCCTCCAGACCTCTCCCATGATCCGATCAGCCCGTGTCCGTTTTCGATTTCCTTCAACGCTTGTGATCCGTCTGGAGGAAAAGGTCGAAATCCTGGCGGTCCGCGTTTCAGGTGGTTACGCCTTGGTCGACCGTGATCACGAAGTACTCAGGATCGCGGAAACCCGGGATTTCGCCCTGCCTGTTCTGGAAGGTCTGCCAACGACAGGCGGCATCGTCCAGGGTCAGACCCTTCCGGTTGAGGATACTGACCAGCTGATCGCCGCCTCACATTTGATCGCGGGCTTGATTTTCCACGACCAGTCTGACCAAAAAACCAGGATCCTCATGGAGGAAATTCAGCAGATAAGACAGGTCGCGGGCAGCCAGTTTATGCTCTTTATCCCCTTGTCGCAGGGTGGTGAGA